>NZ_JAGGQS010000080.1:0-13468 GCF_018613175.1 Bacillus sp. ISL-47
TGCCGGGCGCACATGAAAAACTCCCGGTTCCATTACCGGGAGTTCTAATACAACTACTTATTCTACAGCACCGTATAGCTCTTCAAGAGGCTTCATGATGATTTTGTTCATTTCAGCTACCATCATGCTCATGCGCTGTTCAGCTTCCATAAGCTTTGAAATTTGCTCATGCTGCTGTACAAGAGCTACTGTTTTTTGTGCCTGTTCTACTTCTTCCTGCGTAATATCCTGACCCATCATTTGCTTTTGCTGAAGTTCCATTTGGATATTGCGAAAGTTTTCAAACATTGTTTTTGCAGAGGGATCTGCATTCACATCATCGTATGCTTGTTTTAAAGCCTTGTATTCATCGCTTTCACGCACTGCTTTCTCTAATTCATAGGCTGAATCATGTAAATTTACTGCCATTGTAAACACTCCTTTCGGTTCTCGTTCAAAAAGGAGAATAATAAACACATACTATTTCCCGTACTTTGAACATCCACTCCACTATAACAAACTATGATAGCAAACGCGAGGACATACCCTTTTTAATTAATGAAAATAACCAGAATCCCCTGGAAAAGCCCGATAACCCCGCCAAGCAATGCGCCTAGATAGGTGATCATTTTCAGTTCGCTTTTTGTAATGGAAAGAACCATTTCTTCAAGTCGTTCAACTGAGAAAGTTTCCACCTGCTGACGGACAATTTCCGCTAGATGCAGACGCTCCATGAGAACATCAATACGACGGGAAAGCCAGCCGCCAAGCAGCTCAACACTTTTCGGCGCTACCTCTTCAATTACTTTTGTCCTATAAGAAACCGTCAGCTGTGATAAAGGCGTCTTGAAGATTACATCAAGCTTAACCACTTTTTGTACAAATCCTTTAATCATATTAACGAGCTTTTCTTTTTCAAACTGCTCTTCAATCCTCTCTGCTTCCCAGTCAAGCACCTTATTCCATTCTTTTTTCAATATTGTGGTGATTAGGTCTGCTGTTCCTTCATTTTTTAAAAACCTGACAATTTCCGGCTGGATTTTATCCGCTAGATTGATGTTTCCCATGAACATTTGGAGCATATTGCTCAGCATTCCGCTTCGCTCACGGACAAAGTCATCAGCCATTCTTTGGATGCGCATTTTTCCTTCAATACTGGAAAAATAGTCGACTCCTTTTTCAAGAATATAAGAAGAAATAATAGGAAGCTTCGCATCTACTTTTTGGATGATTTCCGGTGAAACAACTGCTCTAAGCGGTTTAGTCCGGTATTTCACCATTAAGTTTTCATATTTCTCTTCAACAAACTGATTCAACTTATCCTCAGCTTTTTGATGCGCATCCTCTATTCCAAGAACCACAAGCAGTTCGGCTGGTGTCTTATCAGTATTCAGAAGATTCTCCAGTTCCTTTTGGACAAGGCCGGTCATATCCTTTTGAAAGCCTTCATTTAAAAATTTTCGTTGGATGCTTTCCGGTGTCAGCAAATGGTCAGTTACCATTTTCCCCATTTGTGCGGCCAGCTCGTCCCTTCGCTTCGGAATCAGCCCCGGGGTAAATGGAACTCTCCAATTTTTTATATAAAGTGGCTTATAAGGCCTGAACAGCATTTTAATGGCCAGGGAATTGGTAAAACCCCCAATGATAGCTCCTATTATAATCATAATGATAATTGTGATTGCGATTTGCATTTACATCTACCTTCCATGCACAAATTTAGAAAAACGGAAGCGCCAGGCAGAACACATTCCCCCGCTCCGCCATTGCACCAATTTTTACCCTTTTACATACGATACCGTATCAGCTTTTGCCTATTTTTTCATTATACGCGCACACATAAAGACGAGCAAATGAGGAATGATCATGTCAGTTTCTTTATTGCCTATTACGATTGTTCCGGTAAAAATGTTTCAAAAAGATCAGCATCAGATTCAAATTAGCCATTCTCTTATTCATTACTGGAATATAGACTTGCATATTCCCCATGTTCTGCACATCGGGAGGAGATCCATACAGATTACCATTGAAGGAGCGAGCATTACCAAGGATGAGCTTTTTTTCAGTGATTCGCTGTTTCAGGAATGCTGCCTTCCTATCCAGGAGCTCGATTTTATTGCGAGCTATTCTAAAAAAGATCATTCCATTACCCTCGGCCCTGTTGTCGGTCTTATGACAGATTTGAATGATAAGGGGGCAGAACCAGACTTCCGCTCCATTCATGCTTTTTGCGAAGAACTGAATGAGGTTGTGTCAAATATGGGCGGCCTTTTTTATGTGTTCCACTTTAAAGATTACGAAGAAGGCAAATTGCAGGGTTATTACCTTCAAGGAGGCCAGTGGATAAGATGTGAGGTACCGCTTCCAGGCGTCATTTACAACCGGGTTCACTCCAGGGAGCTTGAAGCCAGCACTTTCTTCCAAACATTTAAAAACAGCATAAGAAGCCTTTTTATTCCCCTATTTAATGACCGTTTTTTATCCAAAACAGAAGTTCACAATTTGCTATATTCTGAGGAGCATATGAAGCCATATCTGCCCGATACGGTTATCGCAGATGAATATTCAGTAAAAGAGCTGCTAAATAAACACAAGTCCCTTTATATAAAGCCGATACATGGAAGCCAGGGCCGGAACATAATCAGAATAACCGTAAATAGTGAAGAAATCCTTGCAGAATTATCAACTGGAAACCGCAGGGAAGAAACGCTGCTGTTTGAGAACTATACCCGCTTTAGCCATTGGTTTAAGCAGCAGCAAAAGAAAAAAAACTTTTTAGCCCAGCAGGCTATCCCCCTGCAAACCTATAAAAACAGGCAGCTTGATTTCCGTGTTCTATGCCATAAAAATTTTCAGGATACATGGAAAGCCACTTCCGCAGTAGCAAGAATTTCAGCTGAGCAGCAATTTGTTTCCAACATCGCGAGGGGCGGAGAAATTATGAAGCCGCTAAAAATTTTTTCAATACTGTCAGATCCCAGAACAGCCATCCAGCAGCTTGCGTTAATGAAAGAACTTGCGGTCGAAACAGCCTCCATAATCAGCCAAAAATGCGATGGGCTGATAGGTGAGCTTGGTATTGATATAGGCGTTGACGAAAATGGAAAGCTATGGATTATTGAGGTCAATTCAAAGCCCTCGAAAAACTTTGAAGATCGTGATAAAAGAATAAGGCCATCTGCAAAGGCGCTCATCGAATATGCCGCGGCCTTATCCTTTTCAGGCATACCCCCAAAGGAGGATTACTAGAATGCTTTCATTCGGAATCATGACATTAAATAAACGAAATGAAAAATCTTACTTTTTGGAAATGGCAAAAAGGGCTAATGCATACGGCATTAACTGCTTCCGTTTCGTTCCTTCTGATATAAACCCCATATCTGAAAAAATCAGCGGCGACTTCTTTAATCCAAGTTCAGGCGACTGGGAGCCAAAGGTTTTTTCAGCTCCTGCGATCCTGTATGACCGCTGTTTTTATGGAGACGATTCCCATTCAAAGCAGTGTATGTCCATTGTCAACTGGCTAAAAGCGAGAGAAGATATCCATTTTCTTGGCTACGGTTTGCCTAATAAGCTTGAATTATATGAACTTCTTACCCATTCAAGCATTTCACCTTATCTGCTAAAAACAGATCCCTTTTTAAGTTCTGAAAAATTCTTTGAAAGATTGTGCCCTGATCAGCCCCTAATTCTTAAGCCGGCAAGCGGGTCTCAGGGAAAGGGTATCTACTATATTGAAAAAGCCGGTAAAGATATACTGGTTAAGACTGATAAGAAGGATGGACAGATTTCCCATTGCTTCGAAAAGCCCCAAAAGGCTTTTGCCTGGCTGAACAGGCTGACATCAACCCGCCAATACCTCATACAGCCTTATGTAAATCTATCAAATAAAGAAAGCCAGCCTTTTGATGTAAGGATATTATTGCAAAAGGATTCAAAAGGCACTTGGAAGGAAATAGGCCGGGGAATCCGAACAGGGAAAAATGGGGGCATCATTTCCAATTTAAGCGCAGGCGGAACAAATATCTCCTTTGATGAATGGATTGCTGCCTATCCTTCTCCAATGCAAGATTATATTTGTGATGAGCTAAATGAAATTATTAATACACTTCCTGCTGCCCTGGAGGATGAACTGCCGCCATTATTTGAGATGGGTATAGATATAGGGGTTGCAACTGACGGCTCAATATGGGTTCTCGATATTAATTCCAAGCCGGGGAGAAAAACGATACTAAACATCCACCCAGAAAAAAATGAAGAGTTATATAACGCTCCCCTCCTTTACGCGAAGCACCTTGCAGCCAGCATGCAAAATGAAAGGAGACAGGATCATGCGAAAACAGTATCAAATTGAAATTTTGGACTCGCCGTCTAAAACTGTTTATATCCCGAATGAGCTAAACCTTCATACCCATTTGACCAAACTGGCATTCGGGACCCAATCGGCAGATGCTGCTTTCATACTCCATAAAACGAAGAAGAACACGATTGTAATAAGTAAAGACGTAGCAGAAGCTCTTAGGTTTCCTGATTTAACGATTCCCTTGCACGCCTTCACCAATCAGGAAACACTGTTTATTGGCCCGCTCGTCGGAATTTTCACATCCGGTTTTACCTCTTTTCCATTAAGGCCAATTGGCGATAGAACCTTGTTTTTCGCCAAACTTTTATCAGTCAAGAAAACAGTGGGAGCCATTCCGTTTTTATTCGGAGAGCACCACATTAACTGGGAACAAGGGACCATCCAAGGTCTTTTTTATCATCAGGACGGCTGGGAAACCTATGAAATCCCTTTTCCAAATGTTGTTTACGACAGACTCCCCAACAGAAAGAGCGAAAGAAGAAACGAACTGAAGGCTGTACGTGACCGCCTCCAGAAAGAATATTTGATTCCCTGGTATAATCCAGGCTTCTTTAATAAATTAGATGTATACGAAAGGCTCCAAAATGAGGAATCAATCAGCGCATACTTGCCTGAAACCCATCCTTTTTCTTCTTTTTCCGTAATCGAAAGGATGCTTTCCGATTATGGCCATGTTTTTTTAAAGCCGATTAATGGCAGCCTTGGGCTAGGTATCCATCAAATCATTTATGATAAGACGGAAGGAAATTACTATTGCCGATACAGGGACCGGGACGAAAACCGGCTAAGAAAGTATAATAGCCTTGAAAGTTTAATGCGCAATGTATTTGCAGGCAGAAATTTAAGCCGGATGATTGTTCAGCAGGGGATCCACTTATTGCGCTATGATCAGCGTCCAATTGATTTCCGTATTCATACCAACAAAGATGGAAATGGAGAATGGAAGATTACCGCTACGGCTGCAAAGATTGCTGGGCCAGGCAGTGTTACGACCCATGTAAAAAGCGGCGGGGTTATTAAGACATTGGATGAAGTTTTTGAAGACTTTGAAGAAAAGGAAGAGGCATTGAAAAAGCTGACTGCCGCAGCACTAAAAATAAGCAAAGCTCTTGAAAGGAATATGGAAGGGATTATAGGCGAAATTGGATTTGATTTTGGTTTAGACCGCAAAGGGAATGTATGGCTTTTCGAAGCAAACTCCAAGCCGGGAAGATCCATATTTAAACACCCGCAGCTCCGTGAATTTGACCTTCTCACCCGGAAGCTATCACTGTCATTTGCTGTTTTCCTTGCTGAGGCGTCCATTACTAAACCTGAGGAAGTTTTCAGATGAGGGTCTTTTATGACTGGGCCAGCAAAGAGTGGTCCAGTCATACTGGAGCCACCCTAGGCAGCAATCTTCTCCCTTTAAAGTCCCCGGATCCGGAAACAGAACATAGATCCCTTTCCTTTTCATTATCAGGCAAAAATCAAAATGCAGGCCCGGTTATTGGCATTCTGACTTCCAAAGGAAAGGATAACACTCTAGCTGGCAATGGCCCGTTATTTAAAGCCCTGCAAGAAGAAGTCCTGCAAAACAAAGGAATTTCGTTTGTTTTTACAACAGAAGACATTGAAAAAAATTCCGTGAACGGTTATATTTATTTGCCCGATCAAGACAAATGGATTAAGGCTTGCTGTCCTCTACCTCATCTTGTATATAACAGAGTGCCCTTCCGGAAGCATGAACAAACCGATTCTTATAATGAAGCCTGCAATTTTTTTAAGAAGCATAATATTCCTTTTTTCAATCCCGGCTTTCTCGATAAATATGAGGTTTGCCAGCTTTTTATGGATCATCCTCATCTGCAAAAATATATACCGGATACAATCCTCGTTACTGATGAATCGGTACTGAAGAATTTTATCGGGAAGTTTAGAGACATTTACCTAAAACCCGCACAGGGAGCAAAAGGAAAAGGAATTTATCGTTTAAGCCATTCGGGTGGGAAAAAGCTGATAATTTCAGGACTTAAGGATTCATTTTCATACAAATGTTTTGAAAGCTTTTGGAACGAATGGAAAGTAACGCTTACAGGCAAAGCTTATTTGGCACAGAAATCGATTATCTCTGCCCAGCTAGACGGCAAACGCTTTGATTTTAGGATTCTGGCTCATTTCAGCAGAGGTGAATATCAGGTTACAGGTATTGGCATTCGCCAGGCTCAGGATCAGGAAATCACTACCCATATCCCGAATGGCGGCATAATGATTCCGTATGAAAAGGTCCGGACAAAGGAACATGACGAATTTATTAATATGGCAGTGTCAGAGGCTGGAAAGCTCTTAAAAAAGGAGATAGGCTTCTACAGAGAATTTTCAATGGATGCAGGATTATCTGAGAAAGGCAAGTATTTTATTTATGAATTAAATGCAAAGCCCATGAGCTTTGATGAAGCTTCTATTGAATCGAAGAGAGTCCAAGAACTCACCCGGATATTTTTTAATATGGCTGGATTTTAGGACATCTCAAATAAAAATAGCCGTACACCAGTTAGGTGAACGGCTATTTTTATGCGATTTCATCCCAATATTCTATCTCAGAATTAACTTTTCACAACGTGCTGTCCAATCGCAAAACACAATATGATTAAGTAGTTATAGGTCTTTTAGTTGTTTTTACCTTATTTCTCTTGGAGGAAGTACCGGAAAATGACTGAAATTGTTCTTTAAGCTTCTGGCGGGCTTCCGGGTTTCTCATTAAATAGGCTGCTCCAAGTGCCATGGCTGACATCATAAATTTATTGTTTCTTTTCATCAATTTTACCTCCTTTTAATGTTAAAATGTTTCTACATCTATTCAATTCCCTGTTATTTGGACTATAAACGGGAATTTTAAATAAGATAGCAGGAGGGCATCAGCCAATTGTTAACTCACTTTCAATTCAAACCGTTATATGAAAATAAGCAACTGCCGGGATGGACATTCTCCTTTTATTTCCAAAAGCAAAAGATAGCGGGCATTTACCATCCTGATGGAAAAATCGAATGGACATCCGGAAAACCGGGAAGTCAGGCGGAAGATCTCAAATCGCAAATCCACGAATTAATGTTATTCCATGTTTATGATCAGTAAACAGTCAGCAGGCTAAACCGCTGAATCCTCCGTATTATTTCTTGCCGATCTTGGAAAAATAACCGCTACAGCTTTAATTTCATAAAAAGGAGCGGAAAACGATGGACAAAGATAAGAACCCGCAGACGGCAGATGATTTAGGTTATGAAGGCCGGGATAAAGCATATGTAGACATTGACAGAATCATCAACGAAGGTTTATCAGGCGGGTCTGTGCATGGGCGCGGCGAAGAAGTTAATATCGAACAGGCTAGGGAATTCCATAAGGAAGAACCGCCATATAAAGCGGATTGAACCGCAAAAAGGCACCTTGAACGAATAACCCGTTCAGGTGCCTCCTTTGTTTTATAGACAGACAATAACTATCTGCTCTTTACAATCATGTTAACTGCTTCCTGGATTGCATCTTCAGCATTCTTGCCTTCCGTATTTGCATCCCGGATACAAGTTTCAAGATTCTTTGCTACGATATATCCCATGGCACGGTCAACCGCTGAGCGGACTGCGGATAATTGTGTTACAACATCCTTGCAATGCTTTTCTTCTTCCATCATACGGATTACGCCCCGTACTTGTCCTTCAAGCCTTTTTAAGCGATTTTTCATCTCTGGTGTGTACTCCATATATCTCACCCCTTAACTTTCTTTACCCATTTATAAAATCTAAGACTGTTTGCACGAAAGTTTTTTACTTAAATTATAACTGCTATAATATAAGAAACACAAAAATTTATCAAATTAAAGGATAAAAATATGTTAAAAAAAATACATGGCAAATATCCTAGCTCTATACTAATGGAAGTAAAGCCTGATTTCCACTTTTTTTCAAACACCTACTGGTTTTATTATCAGGAAACCGGAGAATGGCTTGGCATACCTGCCAAAGATGTTTCAGAGGAAAGCCTGATGATTTTAAAAACTTTATTTGATTTTCATGACGTTTCTCTCCATCACAATCCTGCTGCACAATCCTGGTTTGACTTTTTATTTTCTAATGGGAGTGTACCCAAGATCGCCCGGGATCTTCCATACAGGCTTATTCAATTTAAAACGGCCGAAGGCGACTGGGTACGTGAGGATATGGAGGCTGCTTTTAAAGGTTTTTTTGAGAAGGACATAATTGTTTTATGGAATGAACCATCAAAAGGCGTGATTGTTGAAGAATTCGAAGAGCCTCTGGCAGAAAACGATTTCTATGCCATTTCAAATGCTTTGGAGAGCGATTTTTTTGTAAAGACATCTTTTTATATTGGTGTTCCGAATAAGCCAGGGGATGATTTTCCCAATCATTTAAAAGAAGAAATTCATTTTTTTGAACAGGCCTCATCCTTGCTTCCTTCAGAAAGGGTGTTTTCATTCGAGAAAACATTCCCATCCCTAGTTGCGGCAAACATGGACATTTTTTTAAAAGGAAGCCTGCTATCCCGTCTGTCTTTTCTTAAAGAAGATCCAGAACTGTTAAATACCATTAAGATATTTCTGCAGCATAGTTCCAATGTATCCTTAACAGCAAAAAAATTGTATCTTCACCGAAACACCCTGCAATACAGATTAGACAAGTTCACGGAGAAAACAGGCATTCAATTAAAAGACTTTAACAGCTCCGTGACGGTGTACCTGGCTTGTCTGCTGTATGAACAGCACTAAATTTGAACACATTGCATAAAACCGCTTACAGGATTTTTGTGCAGTTTAGCCATATGGAAAAATCCCTAATCCCTTTAAACTGAATGTAAGCAAAAATACTGGGAGGTTATCCTAATGGCTGAATTAAAATTAGATAATATATACAAAATTTATGACAATAAAGTAACTGCAGTAGAAAATTTCAACCTTCATATCCAGGATAAAGAATTTATTGTATTTGTCGGCCCTTCAGGCTGCGGTAAATCTACGACACTTCGGATGATTGCAGGCCTAGAGGAAATTTCAAAAGGTGACTTTTATATTGATGAAAAGCGTGTTAACGATGTTCCGCCCAAGGATCGTGATATTGCGATGGTATTCCAGAACTATGCACTTTACCCGCATATGTCCGTATATGACAACATGGCCTTCGGACTTAAGCTCCGCAAGTTTCCAAAGGACGAAATCGATCGCCGTGTAAAGGAAGCAGCTAAAATCCTTGGCCTTGAACCATATCTTGACCGCAAACCTAAAGCATTATCAGGCGGTCAGCGCCAGCGTGTAGCTTTAGGCCGTGCCATTGTCCGAGACGCAAAAGTTTTCCTTATGGATGAGCCTTTATCAAATCTTGATGCCAAACTTCGCGTGCAAATGCGTGCAGAGATTGCCAAGCTTCACCAGCGTCTGCAAACAACAACCATTTATGTGACACATGACCAGACAGAAGCCATGACAATGGCAACTCGACTGGTTGTTATGAAAGATGGGATTATCCAGCAGGTTGGTGCGCCAAAAGAAGTATATGAAAAACCTGAAAACGTATTTGTCGGCGGTTTTATTGGCTCGCCTGCTATGAACTTCTTCAACGGGAAGCTTGAGGATGGCAAATTTGTTGTCGGCCAAACACAAGTAGCCGTTCCAGAAGGCAAAATGAAGGTACTTCGCGAACAAGGCTATGTAGGCAAAGATATCATTCTAGGCATTCGCCCAGAAGATATTCATGACGAGCCTGTCTTTATTGATGCTTCCACAGGTTCAAAAATCATTGCCCGCATCGACGTTTCCGAGCTGACTGGTGCTGAAACAATGATTTACTCTAGCATTGAAGGCCAGGATTTTGTTGCCCGTGTTGATTCCCGTACAGATATTAAACCAGGGCAAAACCTTGATTTAGCATTCGATATGAACAAGGCTCACTTCTTTGACGCCAATACTGAAAGCAGAATCCGCTCAACAAAAGAATAAAAGATAAGCGGAAAATCAAAAGGCAATTTTAACAGAGCGTAATTTTAGAAAACCCCGTCTGCCAGACGGGGTTTTTCCATGTTTTAAATACATTTAGCAACCTCTTCATTGGCGCGCAGACTCCATGTCTATTCTTTAATAAACTTCACTGTATCATGGCCGCATGTTGGACATCTTAAAAGATGCGGGCATTCCTCTTTTTGGTAGTCGTGCGGATAGCCATCTTCCATCTTCATTTGGTCAATCGGCATATAGGCACTGTAATCGTCGTAAAAATCCATAATCCTTCCGCTATCCTCCATATTCTTTCCGCAGGAACTGCAGGTTGCTACGAGTTTTTCAAACCCATTACAAACAGGGCAAATAGCCATTTCCAAAACCTCTCACTTTCTTTTTTTTGGCTCTGTTAAAGCTTATTATTGTTTTTAGCACCCTGTTGATTGGCGCGGCAGGCACTAATCCTGCGAAAATGCCTTCGCATTTCCTTACGACGCGGTGTTTACACAAGGAAGCTTATTCAAAGTCCTGCGGGAGTGCGGATCAAAGGGAGACCCCGCAGGAGCATAGCGACGAGTAGCGTCGGACCGCCCGCGGAAAGGGAGTGCCTCGTGCTGAAATCAACAGGCAAATTTCACAGAGCTTTTTTTAAGTTATTTCTTATCGTTTGTTTGTTTTGACTGTGTTATGTAAGCTGCTAATCAGCAAGTCTCTCAGGAAAAAATTCCCGATTTTATAAAAGCATAAACTTTTATAAATCAAACATAATAGAGAGTAAACACAGCGGCAACAAGCCGCCACATACCTTAACCGATGGGTTAAGCCAGGCAGTGGAGCGGGATTTTATCCTTGCGCTGGTGCAATCCCAGCTAACCCAACCAAAAACCAACAAAAATTTATGAGGAGGAAATCACATGAACAACCAATCATCTAGCAGAAGCAATTCCTCAAACCAATTATTAGTACCAGGAGTATCACAAGCACTTGACCAAATGAAGTACGAAATTGCAACTGAATTTGGAGTAAACCTTGGTGCAGAAACAACTTCTCGCGCTAACGGATCAGTTGGTGGAGAAATCACAAAGCGCCTTGTACAAATGGCTGAACAACAGCTTGGCGGCGGTTCATTCTAATAAAGCAAGATAACAATTGAATATATTTGGATTGGGCCCCCCTCTCGTAAGGGGGGCCTTTTACTTTTACACCATCTTCTCGGGAATAACCCATTCATCATATTGGTCTTCAGTAATGTAGCCCGTTTTTAATGCAGCTTGTTTCAATGTTGTATTTTCCTTAAAAGCAAGCTTGGCTATTTCAGCCGCTTTTTCATATCCAATATGGGGATTAAGAGCAGTTACAAGCATTAGTGACCTTTCTACGTGTCCATGTATTACTTCTTCATTAGCTTCCAGTCCTGCCATGCATTTTTCATTAAATGAAGCCATTCCATCTGCTAGAATTCTGATGCTTTGAAGGAGATTATAAATGATAACTGGTTTAAATACGTTTAATTCGAAATTCCCCTGGCTTGCAGCAAAACCGATTGATGCATCATTTCCAAAAACCTGGCAAACCACCATGGTAAGGGCTTCACTTTGGGTAGGATTTACTTTTCCCGGCATTATAGAACTTCCAGGTTCATTAGCAGGAATTGATAGTTCTCCTATTCCGCTTCGCGGACCGCTTGCCAGCCATCGTACATCATTGGCAATCTTCATAAGATCAGCGGCAAGGGCTTTTAATGTACCATGGACATGGACAATTTCATTATGGCTGGTCAGTGCCTGGAATTTATTTTCAGAAGAGCAGAAAGGATAGCCTGTAAGATTGGAAATCTCCTTTGCCATTTCATCTCCAAATGACTTATCTGCATTGATGCCTGTTCCTACTGCCGTACCGCCAATTGCCAGATCTAGAAGGTATTGTCTGGACTCTTCCAGCATTTTTACATTTTTATCAAGCATTGCACGCCATCCGCTTATTTCTTGTCCCAATGTAAGCGGAGTTGCATCCTGTAAATGGGTTCTGCCTATTTTCACGATATCTTTATAGGCTTCTTCTTTCGTTTTGATCGTCTCTTTTAATTTTTTCAATGAAGGTATAAGCTTTTCCTCCATTTCCGTATAAGCAGCTATGTGCATGGCTGTCGGGAATGTATCATTCGAACTTTGAGACATATTGACATCATCATTAGGATGAATTTTCATGTCAGCGTGCCCTTGTTCGCCGATTAGCTCATTTGCCCTTTTAGCCACAACCTCATTTACATTCATATTTGATTGCGTTCCGCTCCCTGTCTGCCAGACTGCCAAAGGAAAATGGCTGTCAAATTTATGTTCGAGAATTTCGTCACATGCTTTTGTGATGGCTTCTTTTTTCTCATTAGGAAGCTTGCCGAGCTTATTATTAACAACGGCAGCTGCCCATTTTATCCTTGCAAAAGCATAAACCACTTCCATCGGCATTTTTTCAATCCCTATCTTAAAATTATCCTTGCTTCGCTGCGTTTGAGCTCCCCAATATTTATCAGCCGGAACCTTAACTTCACCTAGCGTATCCTTTTCGATTCGAAAATCAGCCAAACTTCATACCTCCTAAAATTATCACTTTAGTACATATATATTCTTTTCCCTGAATTTCAAACTTTAATGATAAAATTTGAATCGAATGAGAATTTAGCCATAAAATGAAACTTTATCAGCGGTCTTACTGCGCCCGTTAGACTGCGATAAAAAAAACTGCCTGGCTGAAGCAGCCGGCAGCTATGCTTTTACAATCGTATAACCGATGAAGTAACCAAGTACCATAATACTTGCTATCACCAATGTAATAGAAAATTCCTCCACGTTCATCCCTCCAGATAATAGGATAATTTAAAGCTATCATGGAAGAGCTGATTTGGATCATATAAGTCGGTACTATTCTGTGTCTGTGATGTGAAAACTTTAAGAACACGGCAGGGCTATAGCCCGTAAAAGCCACATACAACCGTTTCGTGGATATATTCATTTTTTCGCGGATAAAACGAAATTTTCGCGGTTATATTTAATTTTTCGCGGATAAAACCGAAATTTCGCGGATATCGGCTAAAAGGCAGAATGCCAATATTGGAATACAGCATTCAGCATAGTCAAGTCCTGATTATTGT
>NZ_JAGGQS010000081.1:0-15571 GCF_018613175.1 Bacillus sp. ISL-47
CACCCCCTCCTACTCGATTGTAATTTTGGATAAAAAAAACAGTGTGAGAAAAGATAAACAGTATCGAATGTTAATGGGGTATCTGCGATGGTTACGTTTAGCTATCTGACAATTTTTATACTAATGACTCTTTTGTCCACAGTATTTGATATGCAAATTTTTGAATTCACCTTTTGGGAAGCTTTAAAAAATTTGTTGTTTTCAGAGGTTGCCACTGGAAGAATGATTATACTTGTTACGATTGTCGTTGGATTGGTATCCAGCATTGTAACTGATTTTCGTATTTTTAAAGCGCGAAAACAATCACGCTCCTCTTGATCCTATACTTTAGCAATGTGCCTTGGGCTGGAGGAGAACAAAGAACAAAAACTGCCGCTTTTAGTGAGTGGCGAATTAGAATTGTGCCCACTACCAGGAACGGAAAACTCTGATTGGATTTTAGGCTGTGATCCAGTATATGCAGACGTCCAAGGCTTTTTATTAAAAGGGAATGGTGATTAGATGTTAAAGGAGAACATTTCTCTTAGCCAGCTGCTGACTTTATTGATCAATTTCCTTTTAGGCAGTGCCATTGTTGTTGGAGTTGGCGGGGATGCAAAAAAAGATGCGTGGATTGCCATCGCAATTTCGGTTGTCATCGGACTTGGGATCATGCTGTTTTACTATTTTATCATTAGCCGGATGCCAGGGAAGAATCTGTTTGAAATTATGGAGTTTTGTTTTAAAAGGCCCATTGCTATTATGCTTTCTATTGTATATATCATCTATTTTCTGTACCTTGCCAGCCGGGTGGTCCGTGACTTTGGCGAATTGATTGCTTCTGCCATTCTCCCGTCAACGCCAATCGAAATCATTTCACTGACGATATGTATGCTGATGGCCTATATTTTATATCTGGGGCTTGAAGTGCTTGGGAGAACCTCGGAGATTTTCACCCCGTATTTATTCGGATTTCTTTTTCTTCTCACGATCCTTTTATTCGCCAGCGGGAACGTGAACTTGTTTGAACTGCAGCCAGTCCTGGGTGATGGATTTCAGCCTGTTTTTAAAGCATTATTCCCAACGCTTATTGTGTTTCCCTTTGGTGAGCTGATTGCGTTTACACTGATTCTTCCGGTTGTGACTAATTTTAAATATTGTATGCGTGTGTCTTTAATGGGAGTGGGGATAGCGGGGGCACTCCTGCTATTTGCCATGTTTCTGATGATTGTCACACTGGGAGTGGATGCATTGCTTCGCTCTAATTTTCCAATGCTGAGTTCAGCACGGGAAGTCTCCATCGGAAACTTTATCGAGAGAATCGATGCGCTGGTTGTTTTTATCATGATGCTGGGGATATTGATCAAAGGCTCTGTATTTATGTTTGCGGGGTTAAAAGGCCTTGAATATACTTTCCGGCTTCCATACCGGTATTTTTCCCTTCCGGTGGCGATGATTGTATCCGTGTTTTCCATTTTGATTTCCGTGAACTTTGGTGACCATTGGCAGGAGGGGATTGAGCTGGTTCCATATTATCTGCACCTGCCGATGCAGTTCGGTTTACCATCGCTTCTGTTATTCGTTTTAATCTTGAAGCTAAGAAAGAAAAAGTCTAAATCCAGCGCGAAGGAGATGAAGTTTTGAGTATTCTTAAATCACTTTTAAAGATGCGCAAGAAGAAAGAGCTTCCTATCCAGGTTGAAGAACCTGCAGAGGCTAATGCAGACCTTAAAACGCTGAGTTTAGAGCAGCTGAAGGAAAAAATAAAGGAAGAGTTCGGAAACACTATAGATTTAAGCATGGATGAGCTGAAAACAGAAGGCAAGGATGCACTGCTTGTCTATCTTACAAGCATGGTTGATACAAAACAGCTGAAAGAAACCTTCTTGCAATCACTCAGCGGAAAGCATGATGGACTGGAGTTAACAACTGAGGATGACCTGAAATCGTTATGCAAGGAGAAATTTGGAGGAGCGGGCTACCAGCTCATTGAAACGTTTAATGACATGATTACTGCCCTGCTCTACGGAAATATCATTATCTTTTTTAAGGACATTGAAAAGGCACTCTCCCTTTCCATGACAAGCAGTGAAGATCGATCGATTACAGAGCCAAGCACCCAGACCGTCATTAGGGGACCAAAGGATGGGTTTGTTGAATCAATATCCACCAATGTAAGCCTGTTAAGAAGAAGAATAAAAAACAGAAATCTGCGCTTCGAGAAGTTTATCATCGGGTCCGAGACGAATACTTCTGTCTATATTAGCTATATGGAAGGCATTTCGAATAAAAAAATAGTAGAGGAGGTTCGTAAAAGGCTTAGCAAAATAAAGGTTCATGCCATCTTTGAATCCGGCAATATTGAAGAGCTGATCGCAGATAAAACGGCCACACCCTTTCCGCTTGCGCTAAATACAGAAAGGCCTGATGCGGTGGCGGCAAATCTGCTTGATGGCAAGATTGCTATTTTGGTTGATGGCACGCCGTTTGTTTTACTGGTTCCGGCTGTCCTGGTTGATTTCTTTTCTATTGCAGAAGATTATTATCAAAATTTTATGATGGGCAGCTTCTTAAGGATGATCAGGTATTTGTCATTTATGATTGCCCTGATTACCCCTTCTTTATATGTCGGTATTTTAACCTTTCACCATGAGCTTTTGCCAACTCCGCTCCTGCTGGGGATCATTGCCCAGCGGGAAGGGGTTCCCTTTCCGGCAGTAATAGAAGTCCTTATTATGGAAGTGACCTTTGAGATTTTGCGTGAAGCCGGTGTCCGAATGCCCAGGGCTGTTGGACAAACGGTTTCAATTGTAGGGGCGCTTGTAATCGGGCAGGCTGCAGCCGAAGCAGGGATTATCTCCAATATCATGGTGATTATTGTCGCGATTACCGCCATTGCCAATTTTGTATCACCGACCTACAGTTTTGCAGCGGCAGCAAGGTTATTGCGATTTATGCTGATTATTGTCTCGGCTATCTTGGGGCTTTATGGTGTTTTGATTGTCCTTGTTTTCATTGTGGCTCATTTAAGCTCACTTAGATCGTTTGGGGTTGCTTATTTATCACCAGTTGCGCCTTTTATTATTGAACAGCAGAAAGATGTTTTCTTTCGTTTTCCGTTCTGGAGCATGCGGCAGCGTCCTGCATACTTAAAAACACAGAACCCTGAGAAAATGCCTAAAACAGGATCACCTTCTCCTCCGCCTATGAAAGGGGAGCGGGCAAATTGAAAAGGTATGCCTTATTGGCCATTCTTATTCAAGTTATGATCCTGCTTTCAGGATGCTGGGACCAAAGGGAACTTGGGGAAATAACCGTTGTTACTGGAATGGCGGTAGACAAAGGTGAAAACGATAAATATGTTCTGACTGTAGAGGGCATTAATGCGACTGAACTAAATAAACAGACTGCAAGCGGATTTGCTCCTTCTATCGTTTATGGTGTGGAAGGCAACTCACTTGCTGAACTGGCCTACAAAGTGAATGAAGGAATTTCGAGACATTTGATCTATTCGCATATGAGGACATTAATCATTGGAGAAGAACTGGCTAAGGAGGGAATCATTGATTTTATTGATTATCTTGAGAGAAACAGGGAAATTCGTGATGACTTCAATATTTTAATTGCAAGAGGTATGAGGGGTGCTGATATCTTAAGGGTAACCTATCAATTCCAAAAGTCTCCCTCCCTAAAGCTCCATACGCAGCTTGATACCATGAAGAAGGATTGGGGGGGCGACCCGGGTGTGAGAATGAATGATGTCATAAGAGCCTGGACTTCTTCAGGCCGGGAGCCTGTGATGGCAGCCGTTACCATTCTGGGAGATCCAAAGAAGGGTCTGAGTTCCGAGAATATGAAAAAAGTGACTCCGGATGCTCTCGTCATACTCGATTCCCTTGCAATATTTAAAAAGGATAAGTTAGCGGGCTATCTTTCCTTAGAGGATTCAAGGAACTATTTATGGATTCAGGATAAAATAATAAAAACGTCTATTACTGTAGAATGTGAAGAAGGCCGCTATATGGGGTTAAGGGTGTATAATACAAGAACGAAGATAAACGGAGAAATTCAAGGCGGCCAGCCAAAAATAGATATTAATATAAGAGCTGAAGCGTACGTGGATGGCACCCACTGCAATAATCAATTTGATAAAGCAAAAACTTATTTTGATTGCGAAAGCTGTGCAGAGAAATACTTAGAAAAAGTCATTTCAGGGACGATAAAAAAGGTCCAGGAAGAGTACGAAGCGGATATTTTCGGCTTTGGAGAAGTGGTGCAAAGGCAGGATTATAAAGACTTTAAACAAGTAGAAGACAGCTGGGATGAAAAATTTTCAGAAGCAGATGTGAAGGTAGATACAACAGTTATAATTAGAAGATCAGGAATCAGGACAAAAAGCTTTTTGAATGAAGTTAAATAAGATATAATTTTTCTATCGAAATTGATTTACAATTCAGCCTATTATTTGATGAAGGCTTATTGCAACCTAAAGGTCTGGGCATAGTCCAGCCCTTATTTCTTTTTAAAGGGGCCATGACAGATGAATTTTGAGACCGCTGTATTACATAGGAAAAACAAGACTGATCGGACGATCAAAAGCAAAGTGACGCCTATTTACCAAACCTCTGCTTTTGCCTTTAATGACCTTGAGGAACTGGAGGGGTTTTACCAGGGAAACGGCAATTATTTATATTCCCGGGTAGGAAACCCGAATACGGATGAGCTTGGCGACTTAATTGCCAGTCTGGAAGGGGCACCGGCTGGTGTAGCGGCATCATCAGGTTTGTCAGCCATTTTAGCTGGAGTGCTGGCTGTTGTTAAAAGCGGGGACCATATTGTGGCTGCAGATGACCTGTATGGAGGCAGCTTTCATTTGATAAAAGAAGAGCTGACACAGCTGGGAATAGAAGTAACGGTCGTACCTTTTTCCGATATGGAGAAAGTTGAGGAAGCAATTAAGGACAATACCAAGCTGCTTTATTCCGAATCCATCACCAATCCATTATTGAGAGTGGAAAATTTGGAGGAGGTCTCCCGCCTGGCGAAAAAGCACAGCCTTATATCCCTGATTGATAATACGTTTGCAACCCCATACCATTGCCAGCCATATCTTACGGACATTGACTTAATTGTGCACAGTGCAACGAAATATATTGGCGGGCACAGCGATATTACAGCAGGTGTCCTCGTTGGGGATGAAGCGCTGATTGGGAAAGCGCGCGGAAAAATCGTGAACCTTGGAGCCAATTTAAGTCCGTTTGAAGCATGGCTGACATGCAGGGGGGCGAAAACGCTTGCACTTAGAATGAGGCAGCAATCCTCTAACGCTAAAAAAGTGGCTGAGGCACTAAAGGAAAATCAGGATATTAAAACAGTCTATTATCCGTTTGAGCACGGGGACGCCGGCTTTGGAGCGATTGTGACAATTGAGTTGGCTGACAGGATTAAAGTGAATGAGTTTTTCAAAGGACTAGGCTGGGTAAAAATAGTCCCAACCCTTGCAGGAGTTGAAACATCTGTGTCCCATCCGCTGACAACCTCGCACAGGGCATTGCCTCCTGAAGCCTGCAGGAAACTAGGCATATCCAGCCATGTTGTACGCATTTCAATCGGAATTGAGCATGCAGAGGATATTATTGCCCAGCTAAATCATGCAATCAAGCAAGGGCTAGCATAAACGAAGAAGATTCCCGGCGAGGCCGTGGAATCTTTTTTCTTGCTAAGCTATCTTCCCAACAACAAATCATCCTCTAAATGCTCTCCAGCTTTTCAAAAAACCAAAACTTCAATAAAACCAAAAAGAGGATGGTTAAAAACAAGTTTTTCCAGCTGATCGTCAGCTTGCCGTTCTTTGGCAGAACAATCCCCATCGATACCAGGTACCAAAACCATTTTTTATTTGTCCACTTATTAGGATTATACGATTGGCTTTCCTGGTTCTTTTTATTTTCATGGCGGGCCCAAAGGATGGCAATGATAATATCCAGGACAGAGCCGATTGAAATAGCCGTTATGATAAAAGTCTTGGAGGGCTGCCATTTTCCTTCATTTTCAGTCGCTTTCCTTTTCTGTTTTTCATCCTGGATTTGGATTTCCTTTGAAAAGGCAGATGAAATTTCAGCTGGCTGCTCCTTTTGAAAGGAAGGCTTAAAGGCAGCAGCGGAAAAAATTAAGGAACATAATAAAGCGAAATAGATGATAAAGAAAAGTGCTATCTGCTTTGTGGAACGGCGCATTTGCATAATATGACCCCCTTGACATCATCGTACCATTTTCACCATTAAAATATTGGAAAATTATGTTACATATTTATGAACCTAAATAAAAGAATCAAGCAGCAATTTTTTTAAACGTGAAGGGATGAAGATATTCTTTCCATTCAATACTAAGGTAACAGTATTTTTGGAAGGAGCTGATCCTATGCCTGAGCTGCCGGAAATGGAAACTTACAGAAGGTTATTGACTGAACAGCTGGCTGGCAGAACCATTGCGGGTGTGGAAATTAACCGTGAAAAGTCGATTAATATCAATAACGGGCAATTTCAGAGCCAGCTATTAAATACGCAAATCACGGAAATTCAGCGGAGGGCCAAGCACCTTATCTTCAAGCTAAGTTCCGGCAAAAACTTGCTGCTGCATCTTATGCTTGGCGGTTGGATGTATATTGGCAATGAAGAAGACAGCCCTGATCGGACAAAACAGGTCATCCTTGCCTTCGGGGAAAAAAAATTATATTTTATCGGCTTAAGACTGGGCTACCTTTACCTCTTAACAGACACTGAATTGGAGAAAGAGCTGGCTGATTTAGGGCCGGAACCCATGGATCAAACATTCAGTTTTCCTGTTTTCCGTGAGCTAATTGGGAGCAGAAGGGGGATGCTGAAAACTACTTTTGTCAATCAGCAGTTTTTATCCGGAATCGGCAATTGCTATAGCGATGAAATCTGCTTTGAAGCCGGTCTGCTTCCCATGAAAAAAGCGGATGAACTGGATGAGGACGAAATCAAAATTCTCTACCAGTCTTTAAAGAGTGTGCTAACGAGAGCCATCCAGTTTGGGGGCTATATGGAGGAACCGCTGTTTAGAGGGGACACAAAAACGGGGGGATATAATGAACAATGCAGGGTTTATGATAGGGAAGGAGAAGCATGCCTTCGCTGCAGCAGCCCCATCGTAAAAGAAGAGATTTCGTCGCGAAAAACATTTTACTGCAGGAATTGCCAAAAATAGTGCCGGATTTATCCTTAATGTGCTTAAAACCTCTTTTTTCCGAGTTAATAGCTCTATAAAATTGGCATGTTGATTTCCGCTACAGGGACTCAGCGAACGCGGGCGGTCCGGGAGCCTCCTCGGTGCATTCGCACCTGCGGTGTCTCCCGTTGACGCGCTTCTCCCGCAGGAGTCTCGCCCCTTCCGCTCCAATCAACAGGGTGCAAGAATCAGTATCAGCAAATACATTAAGGTAAAAAAGGGAAAATCGTCCTTTTTGGTATAATAAGTGTCGCCACAACCAACCATTCGAGAAAGGAACGGTTTTCTTATGTAAAAAGAGTAGAACAAGAACCAACTAACATCCCTGTACCATGGAGGTGTGAGACCTCACATTATTATTCTATGCGTCTGACTCAAAAGGGCTCACTTAACGACCTTTTGAGTCAGATGCAATTTTCCTTACTCTGCTGAATCTCTTTGAACCGGGTCCACCGATGTGGAATCCTTGGTATTCATTGCCCCTTTTAAGAAGTAGACAAGCATAAATCCGGCAAGCCCCAATGAAATCATAAACCCTGCCGTAATCGTCCACATTAAAGCCATCTCTTAACCTCCCTTTTTCATCAGCCAGTGAAGTAAACGGGAATGTGAAAGCGTTTCCTTTATTAAGATATATGCCTGAAATCGATAATCTTTCCCTTTCCAATGCGAAAAAAGGAAGGGAACGGATGTATGAATCACGAAGAATAAAGGCAGGGGGACTGCTGTAGAGCAGGGGACCTAAAAAAGGGTACTGTTCCGAAATTTAATAAAAGGAGGAGATATCATTGGATTTTAAAACAGCTGACCTGTGTGATGAATACACCAGAGAGCTTCTTATATGCCAGCAGGAATTTAAATCGTATGGAAAAAGAAGCAAGTTTTCTGGCCCCATTTCAACCGTTAGAGTTTTTGAAGATAATGTGCTAGTAAAAGCGGCATTGGAGTCCATCCCAGCAGGAAATGTGCTGGTCGTTGACGGCGGCGGCTCAAAAAGGTGTGCGTTAATGGGCGACCGGCTCGGCGAGATTGCCGAATCAAGAAGGCTCGCGGGTGTAATTATTTATGGCTGTGTCCGGGATACCGTGGAGTTAGGCGATTTGGAGACCGGGATAATCGCTCTTGGCAGCAATCCTTTAAAAAGCAAAAAAGAAGGAAAAGGGGATCGGGATATTCCTGTTACATTCGGCGGAATTGATTGGAAGCCTGGTGATTATGTTTATGCAGACGAAGATGGGGTCATAGTCGCTGCGAGAAGCCTCCTATAGAGGAAAGAAACACCCGTCATTATTGGCGGGTGTTTCTGCTTTTAAGCACTTTCCCTAAAACAGGGGAATAACCTATATAAAAGGGGGTGCAAGTATGTTTATCATTATATTTTTATTATGGGCTGCTGGCATTTATATCCTGTTTCGTAAAAGGGAAGAAGATGAACATCTGCTATTTTTAAAGCTACTCGGCTATTATCTCCTGGGCTCATTTAATTTTAGTCTGAATGGACTCGTTCTTCCAGTCGGTTTTGTCATAAGCTTGTTTTTAAAACCGCAGCAAAATAAGAGTGTTAAGCGAGGAGCAGCTATTTTCGGTTTGATTATGATGATTCTCGGCTTGTTTTTAAGTTAATCCTCCGTGTTGGCTTCCCTTTCAATGCTGATTTCTTCAGGGAGCATTTTCGAAGCTTCCGGCACCGGGCGGGGTTCATAATCGATTTCATCAGAGGAAAACACTCTGATGACCATTTGGCCGTGTATGGCTTTGGCGCGAATAAGCAATGGGTAGCTGTACCGATTTTTAAAAGTGAAGTCAGGGCCATACCAGCTGACCGTTGCGTCCCGGCCTGGCGGTACATATGGAACCTTTTTGCTGTGGGAGTACCGCTCCAGAACCTTGACGCCCGCCCGGTCAACCGCATTGAAAAGAGTGGAGGATACCTGGCAAATGCCTCCGCCAATATCTTCTGAAAGCTCACCCCTTACGATAACTGGGGCGCGCATATATCCTTTTTCCTTCGTTCTCTTGCCAACTACACGATTAAAGGAAAATGTCTCCCCCGGAAATATAACATGGTTATTGATGGCTTCTGCTGCCAGTTCTATATTATGGGATCGTGTTGTGTTATTCGGATTAAAATATGTT
This sequence comes from Bacillus sp. ISL-47, assembly GCF_018613175.1. Lineage (NCBI taxonomy): Bacteria > Bacillati > Bacillota > Bacilli > Caryophanales > Bacillaceae > Bacillus > Bacillus sp. ISL-47. Next base: position 9,367 of record NZ_JAGGQS010000081.1, read on the forward strand.
ACATACTGGGCAATTCGGTTAACGCGGATATGGGCTAAAAGATCCCGGTCAACACGCGGATAAATAGCAAGCAACGGAATCTCTGCTGCTGATGAACCCGTTTGATAAAAATATGTATAGAAAATATCTGTAAACGCTTTACGGTGAAGCTTTCTTCCAGCCTGCTCAGAGATAATTCTTCCTGTATCATCTATATAAGCATTGACCGGGGGTAAATATGTCCGGCGATCCAATTTGACAAGGAACTGATTATACTTTTCAAGGTCAATAAGGGGCATGCCTGGAAAAGGCATCTGATACTCAGCCCTGGCCATGCTCGCGATGGGTTTTCCATCCCTTTCAATTGTTAAGTTTTCAGGAAGATTGGCCGTATGAGATTGTACTAAAAGCATTAATCCAAACATCCATGAAAATTTCATATCACTGGCACACCTCCGACCTTAGTATAGGCGGGAAGGCATGGTTTCATGTGCCGAAAAAAGTAAAATGGTCACGTTAATAGCCCATTTCTTCAAGAAGCTTGATCATCACATCGGGCCGGTTGGTAATGAGGCCATCCGCTCCTTTCCTGATAAGCTCTGCCATCGTTTCTTTATCATCTATTGTCCAATAATGTACATCAATTCCTCTCCGATGCGCTCCATTCATATACCTTTTGGCAGTCAAATCAATCTTGCCTTCTCTTACAGGAATCTGAAATGCATCCACGCTGGGACTGTAAAAATTGCGCAGGAACAATGAATGCATGATCACGAAGTTTTTTATTTCCTGCCGCCCGCCTGCTAAAGCGGTTTGCCGGTTTGAAATTTCGGCAAAGACATCAACGATCTCCTGGTCAAAAGCAACAACGAGTACTTGTTCCTCCTTTCCATATTTTTTAATCAGCTTCCACAGATTCCCGGCAGCTTCCTCTATCCTGTTGGCAGGGATATCATCTTTGATTTCAATCACCATCTTCATATTTGAAAAAGCAGTAAAAATCTCATCCACCGTTGGAATAGATGTCCCTTTACCTCTATAGCTTTTTTTTCCATTTAGATCTTTAAAGTCATAGCCAGCATCCAGGACTTGTATTTCCTCCAAGGTCAGCTCCTCAACAGAGCCCGTGCCATTGGTCGTCCTATCAACAGTTGCATCATGGATGGCCACTAAATGCCCATCCTTTGTTATATGAATATCGAATTCAAGAGCATCTACGCCCATATCAACAGCACCCTGGAAGGCAGCCATTGTGTTCGAAGGTGCCAATAACTCTCCACCCTGGTGGGCAATAACCATAGGCCTTTCTGATTCAAAAAAAGGCTTAGACTCTAGTTTTTCTACAGGCAGAAACTGGATGGCTACAAGAGCGGCAGCAAAGGCCGCTATTATCATCAGTGCTGTATAGGCTTTTGTTTTCCGTATTTGCAGCTGGGGCATCTTACATTTTCCTCTCTTTAAAAAATCCATATGTGAAAATTCGCTAATAACATAAAGAATCCTTCTCCGCTAAGAGCCCGAATCCTTCCCTCTATTAAAGAATATATTGGTATAAATCTAATCGTGAGGGAATGAGGAAATTGCAGCCAGTCCAGGCAGAAATGAGCCGATTAATCGGAGAACTTAGGAAAACCCAGGCAGGAGATGGTTCCTGGAGGCATCCGTTTGAAACAGGAATCATAACAGATGCGTATATGATCATCCTGTTGAGGACATTGAAAATGAAGGATGAAGCCCTTATTAAGAAACTGGCGGAGAGAATCGAAAGCCGCCAGGAACATAACGGGGCATGGAAGCTTTTTAGAGACGAGGGGGAAGGTAATTTGTCGTTAACGATTGATGCCTATTACGCCCTTTTATACTCAGGCTATAAACAAAGGCATGATCCCAATATGGCAGCAGCAAGAAAGTTTATTTTATCTAAGGGCGGCATAAAGAAAGCTGGTATGTACACAAAAATCATGCTGGCAATGACAGGCCAATATCCATGGCCGGTTATCTTTCCGGTTCCGATTGAAATTGTTCTGCTTCCGCCTTCCTGCCCAATCAGCATCTATCAGCTTTCAAGTTTTGCAAGAATTAATTTATTGCCGGTTATTTTGCTGGGAAACAAAAAATACAGCCTTCGGACAAAAAATAGTCCAGACTTAAGTGAGCTTTATGGAACAGGACATAGGGAGGAACTTTGGGGAGAAATACGCTCTGATGATTGGAAAAAGATTATGAATACCTTGTCCAGCCTGGTTAAAGGTCTGATTGGAATTCCGAAGCGGCTCCGGAGTATGGCCCTTGAAGGCACGAAGCAATACATGCTTCAGCGGATTGAACCCGACGGAACGTTATTAAATTATTTTAGCAGCACTTATTATATGATCTTTGCACTCCTTGCACTTGGCTATACTGCCAGGGATCCGGTCATTACGAAAGCTGTAGAAGGGTTAAAGGGAATGGCCTGTACCATCGACGGCCATACTCATATCCAATATACCGATGCTGCGGTTTGGAATACGGCTTTAATTTCCCATGCCATTCAGAAAGCGGGGGTGGATGAGTCAGATGACATCATTCAAAAAGCCAATCAATATCTCCTTTCCAGGCAGCATACACGCTATGGCGACTGGATTGTCCACAATCGGAAAGCACTCCCGGGCGGATGGGGGTTTTCCGATTTAAATACCATGCATCCAGATGTGGATGATACAACCGCCAGCTTAAGAAGCTTTCATAAGATAGCCTTACAGGATCCGGTGTTGGAGCAATCCATGAAGAGAGGGCAGGATTGGGTCCGGTCCATGCAAAACCGGGATGGGGGCTGGCCAGCCTTTGAAAAAAATGTGGATAACCAGCTGCTGAATCTCTTGCCCATCCAGGGTGCTGAATTTATCCTCACAGATCCATCCACAGCTGACTTAACCGGAAGGACACTGGAATATTTAGGGGAATACACTGCCCTTGATCAAACTGACAATTCTATAAAAAGAGCCATAAAGTGGCTGAGAAAAGATCAGGAGAGAGATGGGTCCTGGTACGGCCGCTGGGGCATTTGCTATCTGTACGGAACATGGGCAGCTCTTACCGGTTTAGCCGCTGCAGGCGAATCGCCGGATGAGGCTTACATCAGGAAGGCAGTTAATTGGATAAAGTCGGCTCAAAATAATGATGGCGGCTGGGGAGAATCCTGCAGAAGCGATATAGAAAAGAGGTATATCCCACTGGGTGCCAGCACCTTGACACATACCGCATGGGCAGTGGATGCCCTCATTGCAGTCTCGAAAGAAAACAGTCCCGAAATCAGAAAGGGCATTGCCTTCCTCATTCGCGAAGGACAAAGAGATGACTGGACAGCAGACTACCCAAAAGGCCAGGGAATGGCCGGGTTCTTCTATATGCATTACCACAGCTACCGGTATATCTGGCCATTATTGGCACTAAGCCATTATGAGAAGAAATTCAACCAAAAAGGAAGCCTAGAGTAAGATAACGGGTTCCGTTTCCTATCACATAACGTCAAGTTGCACATGAAAATGTCAACCAAAATGTAATCCTTTTCGCACTATAAAATGCATGACAAAAACATGATATATAGCAAGGAGTCATACACTTGCTATGTGGCTTTTAAGAAGTTTAAAACTATTTCCGCCTTCTTCGTAGCGGTTTTTGTGTAGGAGGTATGAATAGGCGGAGAATTTCCGGTTAATGTATATGGAGGAAGCTAAAAAAGCGAAAATAAGCGGAGAATTTCCGATTAACTGCTCTAAATAGCACAAAATTCAAAGATTTGGATGATATAAGCGGAAAAACTCTTCTTAATTTTAGGGAAATATGGGTATTTCCCAATTTAACCGGAATTTTTCCGCTTATTTTTTATACCCTGTCAAATCACCACCAAGATAAAGTATGGCCTAACCTTAAATTTCTGTATACTATTTAGCAGTAAAAATGTAGTGTATTTTGCTGCGGTACAGTGGTTATTGTACCTCCACATATTTATGTACATATCGCACTTCAAATTCCCCAAAAATAGTGATTGAAATCCCTTTATATCAACAAAAATAGACCTCCAAATCATAATACAATTTGAAGGTCATTTTGCATTACATTTTTAATGTTTGCGATAGTTAACGGAACCCGTTAGGAGTAAGAGGGCTTCCTTTTTTATACTTGCTGTTTTCGTAATTTTTGCTGCTTTTTAATAGTAGTGAGGTGAAGCTGATTTTTGATCCAAACATCAGGGGGCTGAAAAAAGCTGTGGTCTGAATAAAGGCCCCTACCTTTTCCCGTCCACCAGCTGGCAGTCTGAGGATGAATCATCTTTATTTTTATTCCGCCATAGCTTGTACATGGCTTTTCCGTCACTAAGTGTGCCGTCAGCCATATCCATTGGCAGCAGGGCAAAGAATACATAATAAAACGAGAAATAAACGAACTGGTACCAGAGCATGGAAACCTCCAGAATATCAATGCGGATTAAATAGTTAACAATAAAAATACTTGCTACATTAAAAATCGAACCGCCTAAGAAGATCAGTGATTTTGTCAGCTTATTATTATATTTTAAAGAGGCATACTCGCACCCTCCATACCAAAAATAAAAGCGTCTAACCTCTAGAAACTTCAGTGAAAAAAGCAATTTGCCTGATCCGATAACAACGCGGATCCCTTTGGCCCCAAATATGGCCGCAAACAAAATGTGCCCCAATAAGTGAATAAGGGTGACCACTGGAAATACAACGAAAAAGGCCTGTATAAACTTCATAAAATCATCATAGCCAAACATATGAGGACCTCCATTTCTACTGTTCTAAGAAAAGCCTGCATATTAGGCATCCTTATTTGTTTGCATATCCCCTGTGTACCCCCTATGTTTGATCATTAACGTACATTCTTTTTCCATATTTGCCAGCTTGGACAAAAGAGACTGACCATCCGCTACGTCTCAGGTCTTATATGAAAATAAAGCTGAGGCTCGTTATAGCAAAAACGAAATACAGGTAAGATGAAATCAAGAAAGGAGGAAATGAAAATGAAAAAACTTGGATTATTGATAGCAGGCGGGGTTGCAGCAATGGTGCTGATCACGAATTTAGGCCCGATGGTAGGGCTGGCAGTAAGTGCAGCGATTCTATATTTTGTGTTTAAACAATTTTTAAAAGCAGATAGCACTTTGGCTAAATTCGGTTACGGGGTCATCGGTTTCATCGCATTTATGGCTACAGCAGCGAACTTCCCGGCCATTCTCGGCCTTGCAGCTGCATACGTGCTTTACCTTGTTTATAAAAAATGGAACGAATCAAGTTCTATCGTAAAAGAAGAAGACAATGACCCTTTCGCGAACTTTGAAAAGCAATGGGCTGAATTAAAACAAAACTAATAAAAATGAGAGTATGAAAAAGGAGAGATCAATATGGCAAACTTATTTACACGCATTAAAGACACTGTAATGGCTGACTTGCATGAAGCATTGGATACAAAGGAGAAAAAGAATCCGATCGCGCTGTTAAATCAATATCTCCGCGAATGTGAGCGCGAAACAGAAAAGGTCCGCAAGCTTTTGGAACGCCAATATACATTAAAAGAAGAGTTCACTCGTGAATACGAGCAGGCAATGGAGCTTGCCGGCAAACGCAAACGCCAGGCTGAAATTGCGTCACAAGCAGGAGAAGAGGAACTCTATCATTTTGCAGCTCAGGAACAAACACAATATGACGAGCGTGCCAATCGTTTAAAAGAATTATTAACTCAAGCTACACAGCAAATGGGAGACCTTGAAAGAAAATACGAAGAAATGAAGCATAAGCTCAAGGATATGCACATCCGCCGCATGGAACTTATGGGCCGCGAAAACATTACACGAGCCAACCATCAAATGGATAAAGTACTGGAAAACGGCAGCTACTCTGATAAGTCCTTCTCAAGATTCAAGGAAATCGAATCATACCTTGACCGTCTGGAGCACCAGGTGAAAAGCTCCTACCATCGCAGTACTATTGATGCCCGCATCGCTCAGCTGGAAAAAGAGCTCGAGAAGAGGCCTGTTATATAATCCATCGTGTCAGAGGTTTAAAAAGGCTCTTTTCGTATAGAATGTTGTCTTTGGATTATAAAGCTTGCCCGTTGATTTCCGCTCCAGTCACGCAGCGAACCCGCGGGGAGGAACGGGAGCCTCCTCGGCGTTTCACGCCTGCGGGGTCTCCCGCTCCCTCTTCTCCCGCAGGACATTGAATAA
>NZ_JAGGQS010000082.1:0-29955 GCF_018613175.1 Bacillus sp. ISL-47
CAAATGACTAGGGCAGTCTAATATCTCCTCAAGCTTTTCTTATTATTTCAATTTAAAAGAGCTTTTCAGCGACACAATCCGGTTGAATACAGGCTTATCCGGTGTTGTGTGTTTTGGATCGACGTTGAAGTAGCCGTGGCGGAAAAATTGGAATTTATCCTGCGGCTTGACGTCTTTCATGTTTGGCTCAATGAAGCCTTGGACGATTTCAAGTGAATTCGGATTCACGTAGTCGAGGAATGTCTTTCCTTCGGCTTCGTTTTCAGCTGCGGCATCTGTATCTGCTTCTGCGTTTTTATCCGCATCTTCATCAAGAATTAATGGCTCATATAAACGGAAGTCAGCAGGAATAGCGCTCTTGGCATCCACCCAGTGAAGCGTTCCTTTAACTTTTCGGCCGGTAAAGCCTGTTCCGCTCTTTGTTTCCGGATCATACGTACAATGAAGCTCAACAACATTTCCTTCTTCATCCTTGATCACATCATTGCATTTAATGAAGTAAGCATGCTTTAAGCGGACTTCGTTGCCAGGGAAGAGGCGGAAGTATTTCTTCGGCGGATCTTCCATGAAGTCATCCTGCTCAACATAGATTTCTCTGGAAAACGGGATTTGGCGTGATCCCATTTCCGGATTCTCCGGATTAATTTCGGCATCAAGCATTTCCGTCTGGTCCTCAGGATAGTTTGTAATAATAACCTTTAAAGGGCGAAGGACGCCCATTGTACGAGGTGCCTTTAGCTTAAGGTCTTCACGGACAAAATGCTCAAGCATCGCTTCGTCTACAACGCCGGATCCTTTTGAAACGCCTGTTTCTTTTACAAACTCGCGGATGGCTTCAGGTGTGTAGCCTTTGCGTCTTAAACCGGAAATCGTCGGCATCCGCGGGTCATCCCACCCATCAACGTATTTCTCGTCCACTAGCTGCTTCAGCTTTCTTTTACTCATAACCGTATTCGTAATGTTCAGGCGGCCGAATTCGATTTGCTGCGGAGTGTTTTCCATTTCGCACTCTGCGACAACCCAGTTGTATAGAGGGCGCTGATCTTCAAACTCAGTCGTACATAAAGAGTGGGTTACACCTTCGATTGCATCCTCAAGCGGGTGCGCAAAAGCATACATTGGGTATATGCACCACGTATCTCCTGTGTTATGGTGAGTCGCATGTGACACACGGTAAATAACCGGGTCCCGCATATTCAGGTTCGGTGATGACATATCAATCTTGGCTCTGAGAACCTTCGCTCCGTTTTCGAATTCGCCTCCCCGCATGCGATCAAATAAATCAAGATTTTCCTCAACTGAACGACTGCGGAATGGGCTTTCTTTTCCAGGCTCTGTCAGCGTTCCGCGGTATTGGCGGATTTCCTCCTGGCTCAAGTCATCCACATAGGCTTTTCCTTTTTTGATTAATAGAACAGCGCGGTTGTACATTTCTTCGAAGTAGTTGGAAGCATAGCGAAGCTCCTCCCATTCATAGCCAAGCCATTTAACATCCTCTTTAATTGCGTCAACGTATTCCTGATCTTCCTTTAACGGGTTCGTATCATCAAAGCGCAGATTCGTTTTGCCGTTAAAATCATCTGCCAGGCCGAAGTTGATGACAATCGATTTGGCATGTCCGATATGAAGATAACCGTTCGGCTCAGGCGGGAAGCGGGTAGTGATTTCTTTATGTTTTCCCGACTCCAGGTCCTCTTTAATAATCGTTCGAATAAAATTTGAATTTTGTTCCAAACCGGTATCAGCCTTTCTGTTTATGTAGTTAGTACTTATTTTAATTATATCTTGAAGGAAAATAAAGCGAAACTTCCCTTAGCGGCGGTTTTCCGCAGAGTGGTTTTGGTTTGCACGCAGACGCTGCAGATCGATAATCTGAACCCTCTTTTATAGACAGTTATTCCCTTAAAAAGCGGTTTTGAGCCAAAACTATCCAATGCATTATTCATTCTATCTATTATAAACAAGACGTTGCCGGAAAAAAAGTTTTTATGACATCACGTCGCGAAGTTTTACGAAAATGTTAAATTCTTTCAAAAAAGCAGGTGATGCTTGCCGTAAAAAGAATAGTTATTAATAGGAAATAACTTTATTGGATGGAGGTAGGAGCATGGCGGAAAAGTATCCGGTTTTAGAAGGGGCAGAGCCTTTTTATTTTGAAGGAAATGAAATTGGGATTTTAGTATCCCATGGCTTTACCGGTTCAACCCAGAGCATGCGCCCGCTTGGTGAGGCCTATGCAAAGGAAGGGTATACGGTTTGCGGACCAAGGCTGAAGGGGCATGGCACCCATTATGAGGAAATGGAAACGACGACTTTCCAGGACTGGATTGATTCGGTTGAAGAGGGATATGAGTGGCTGAAGAAGCGATGCAGCATGATTTTTGTGACCGGATTGTCGATGGGAGGAACGCTGACATTGTATATGGCAGAAAAATATCCTGAGATTAAGGGGATCATCCCGATTAATGCTGCAATCGAGATTCCGGATATGGCTGAAGCAGCGAATTTTAAGGATGTTAGATTCCTTGATGCTATAGGCTCTGATATTAAAAATCCCGATGTAAACGAACTGGCCTATGAAAAAACGCCTGTAAAATCGCTTGGGGAAATCACAGTCCTAATGAGTAAGGTGAAAGCTGATTTAAGCAAAATTACTTGCCCGGCGCTTATTTTTGTATCAAAAGAGGACCATGTCGTGCCGCCGTCCAATTCACAGGATATTTATAGCAGCATCAAATCTGGCGCCAAGGAGCTGGTAACGATGGAGAACAGCTACCACGTGGCGACCCTTGATAACGATCAGGAGCTTATTATACAAAGAACACTGCAATTCTTGCAGAGAGCACTGGAAACAAGCAGTTTTCAGGGATGATGGCAAAGGGGGCGAACTTAGCTCCCTTTTTCTTTTGGTGGAAGCGGAGTTAATTGGTGAGGGCGAAGGCGAGACGAATTTTGATGGGCCTGCTTACATTTTTGACAGCTCCAAAAAAAGCAGGTATCAGTTCTTGTTACGGTATCTTGGTCATTCCTTGTCTAGTTTTTTGGATAGAAATAGACATCCGGTTCCAGCTGCAAGAAAGATGGAGGCAAAAAGAAAGCCGGTCGCCCAGCCAAGGGAAGCAAATGAAGTAAAAATGAACAAAAATAGTAAAAACCAGCCGCAGATCAGCAGAATGCTGGAGAGAAAGTCTTTCATGGCGAGGGCACTTCCTTTGTCTATGGATTTTGTTAAGGGATGAATAACAAACCCTGATTTTATTAGCGAAAACGTACAGTTAAGTGCGGCCTTCTTGTTTTAGGGCAGCAAGTATGAATTTATTTGCGACATTCTGGTTCTTTGGGGAGAATATGAGCTAAAAAGCCTTTTTTTGTCTGAAACCTCGAATGAATATACAGATTTTGTTGCCTTATGCGGAGTATATGATGCTTAGCAACCTAATAAATTGCATTTGACTTATTTTATCAACGAAAATATGAATATATCAAAGAATTTCCCGATATATCAACGAAAAATGAAATATATCAACGAATCAGCCAGCGGCGGTAAATCCCGTTCCTTTTTCATGCCAGTTGTGTTAGCATTTAGTGATGCGAAATATCAATCTGCTAAAATCTTCTCATCCAAGATTTTTTTACGAATAAAGGAAAGAAGGGATTTCATTTGAATAAGGCAGTAAAGGAGACTTTGTGGACGAAGTCTTTTGTTATGCTGATGGTCGGGAATTTGTTTGTGTTTATGTCGTTTCAGATGCTGATTCCGACTTTGCCTCCATATATTAAGTCGATCGGGGCTTCGGGCCTTGAGATTGGGCTGGTGACGGCACTGTTTTCGATTGGCGCGGTTTTGAGCCGGCCGTTTATCGGATTCATGCTGGAGTATAGAGCGAGGAAGCCGCTCGTCCTGATCGGTGCAGTCGCGCTGCTGGCGATTACAATCGTTTATCCGCTGTCGAGTGTTGTTGTGATTTTCCTGATGTTCCGGTTCATTCACGGGCTGGCATGGGGCTGGTCGACAACGGTTAATGGAACGGCTGCCGTTGATGTGGTGCCGAATTCCCGCCTTGGCGAGGGAATGGGCTATTATGGCCTGTCTGTTACAATCGGGATGATTATTGCGCCAAGCCTTGGGATTTATTTGTACCAGATTACCTCGTTTACGAATCTTATTTACATCTCGAGTGTTCTTGGCGTAATCGCAATTGTGCTCCTGGCAATTGTTCAATACCATACACCGGAAGCTGTTCAGAAGACGCGCAAAGAGGATCTCAAGTTTTCTTACTTAGGATCTTTAGTGGAAAAATCAAGCTGGTTCCCTGCTTTCATAACAATCATTGTGACGTTCGGATATGGATCGATTGTCACATTTATTGTGATTTTTGGAGAAGAACGGGGCATAGATCAGATTTTTCTATTTTACTTATTCAACGCGATAATGGCTTCGCTGTCGCGCCCAGTTGCCGGTAAGTGGTTTGATCAGCGGGGAGCTAAAGGGCTCGTGCTGCTTTGTACGTTCCTGACTTTCATCGGCATGTGGGTGCTTTCGTTTGCCCATTCGAATTTGTTCATCATCATTAGCGGAATCCTGTTTGGGGTCGGGTTTGGTTCCCTTATCCCAACTCTTCAGTCATGGACACTTTCCATGACGCCGCCTAACCGCCGCGGGGTGGCGAATGGGATGTTCTTTTCATCGATCGACCTTGGGATCGGCTTGAGCGGGCTTGTATTTGGTGTTCTGGCACAATTTGTGGAAACAGCAGCGCTTTTCCAAATTTCAAGTGTGTTCTTGATTATAGGAATGATCGTTACCATTCTCCATGGCAAAAGGCGGGCAGACATCCGGCCACAGCAAGTATCATAATTAGAATGAAAACGGGCAGGCAGGAATATATATTTCTGTCAGCCAGTTTTTATTTTTTATAGAGTGGTATTTAAATAGGAAGATATCTTTTGACTATTAAAGATGTTACACAGAAATACAAGAATGTATCAAAAATGATAGGAAAATGAAATTTTATGCAGAAAGATTTTTGTTACAATATAAGGATAAATAGTGAAAATTGGCGCATTCTGCGTTTTTTTAATAAAAAATCTTTTAAAAGCTGGCTGCCGGTAGGCACACTTTTAAAATAGCACTGCGGGGGATCAAGATGACATTAGAGAAGCAGCTAATCAATAAATCCTATTATCAGACCTTCATGGAAGGCAATGAAAATGTGCATCCAATCAGGGTTTTGGGTGAGATGTATGTGGCTGAGCAGCAGAACGAAGTGCCCGATTTAACATATATCCGCTTTGCACAGGGAGAGGTTTATTTCCTTAACAAAGACTATGAAGCGGCTATTTTTAAATGGGAAAACATCCCGAATGAATTGGGGCCATGGGCACAGAAGAATATGGCGGATGCCTACTTTGAGCTGGATCTGCTTTCAAATGCAGAGGACTTTTATAAAGCAATTGAAACGGATTCCGATGTGTTAAAAACGGAAGTGCTTCTGCAGCTGTTTTCACTGTACATACAGCGCGGCAAGCTCGAAATGGCGGTTGATTCCATTAAAAATGCGGTTCATTTAAATCCGGATTATCCGGATGTGACCGATATGGCGCGAGGCTTCTTTGAAGAGCACAGCGATTGGGGCAATGCGGTTGAGCTGGCTGTTAATGAAGCAATCCGCACAGAATCATTGTCCTGGTTTGAGGTTCTGTATTCCTATGTGGAGCAGGGGCGTACGGCTAAAATAGAGCCAAACTATTTCAGCGAAGCATTGGCTGCTTTGTTTAAAGCAGACCAGGCACGATTTGAAAGCCTATCAGCAGCACTGTGGAATAGCTATAAGCAGAATGATTTATATTTTTCATGGCTTAAGGAGTTTAATCATTTACTGCTGAACATGGAACCGGGACGTTCCCATACATGGCAGCAGCTTTCAGAACTCTATAAGGATACTTATTTTGAATTAATAAACGGCAAGCATTTAATCAGAGAATTATGTCATTTGATACCGAACCATTTATCTAACTGGGTAAAAATTGCAGCGCCGTCACACACGCTGATTTCTGCAGCAGCTGTGCTCGCGTGGAGCGAGATTTTCCCTTCCAATATTGACGCTTCTGCTGTCAGTGAGGCGGAAAGCCTTGTAAGCAAGTCTGTCCGTTATCAGGATGGAATGGAGGAAGGATTTAAGCTATTTGAAACGGTTATGAAGTGGGCGAAGGCGAAAGGCGTCTTAATGGGCGAAAGGTTCGAATGGATGGTCCGTGAGCTTTTGGACTTGGATGCCAACCACCTGCTGATTGCAGGTGCAGCTTCAAATGGAAAGTCTTCATTTGTAAACACCCTGCTTGGAGAAGAGCTAATGGGCGATGCGACCGCAGCATCAGTGCTTTTCAAGGATGCCGATGAAGCGGAAATCCATGCGATAACAGATGAAGATGTGAGGAGCATTTCCGATTTGGAGGATTTTAGGCAAAGTGCGGAAAAAAGCCAGCATACGCTCATTCGCTGCAAAATGCCGATCTCCTTTTTACAGGAAAATAGGCTAGCCCTCATTGACACTCCGGGACTGGCTGGGCAGAGCAAATTCCGAAATGGTGCGTTTCAATATCTGCATTTGGCAGACAGCATGCTGTTTGTCCTGAATGCGGATTCGCCGCTGACGGATAAAGAGCTTGATATGGTCGTGAGAATGAGGGAACAGGCTCCGGAACTTCCAATCCATTTCCTTCTCAGCAAAATGGATCGGGTTCCAAACGGACAGGATGCAAGAGAACTGGTCGAGGACACTGCTTCAAGGATCAATACGTATTTCCCGAATGCCAAGGTGTTCGCATTCTCTACCCATTATGAGAGCAAAAGCCAGCTAGATGAGTTATCTGCCTTTATCCGGTCGATGATGGACGGAAGAAATCTGAGAGAGAAACGTACAGCCAAAGTACTTTATTATATCAAGAAATCCATTAAGTTCCTGCTTGAGAAGCGCGTGGAAATGGAAAATAGCTTGATTGATACGATCAAATGGAATGAAGAAATGGTTACCAAGCTTACTGGAGCCATCAATCAGCTTAGTGATATGGAAGAAGAGAAAGAACGGACCATTAAAAAGTCTTACAGCAAAATTAAAGATGATATGAGACTGGATTTAGAGAAAAAGATTCCTGAGCTGCTGCGCAATAGCTCTGAATTGGTTACCGAAGACAGCGATTTTGGTAAAATTCATGATGTGCTTAATGACGAAATGAATAAACGAATCCAGGATTATATTGATGAGACGGTGCTGCCGGACTTCCATGTTTCCATACAGGATTGGATTGCGGAAAGCGAAGGCGAGTTCAAGGATAGCCAGGCATATCTGAATGAAATGAGCGAAAGCTTTAATGAGCTGTACAGCGAGGAAAAAGTTGAGCTGGATTGCGACTTTAAGGTGCTTGATGACTGGCGCCGGGACGCAGACCGCATGACAAGGGGAAGCGTCCAGCTGGAGAAGGTCAATATTCTGAATCGCTTCTCGCCATCGCAATTCCTGCTGAAAAGCGCAGGCAAGCTGCTTGGGGCAATTCCGCAAAATAAAGGAATGCTCCATAATAAATACAAGCAGTATATCGAGAATGAGGATTACAGCGAGATCGCTGAATCGATTACAGATAAGTTTATGCAGCAATTCGAATTATTCGAGAAGTCGATTGGACGGGATATTAAGATGTTCTTCCGGAACCCATTCGATGTGCTGAATAAAACGGTTGAAGAAACACATGTAGAGATTGAAGGAAATAAAGAATCATTAAGCGAGATGCGCAAGAATCCTGAGATTTATCGCGATCCGCTCACCCTGTTTGAACTGAAGCTCCGCCAGTTTGAGTGGATGACAACGGCAGGGGAAAGGGTTAAGGAATATCGTTAATACTGGAGAGGAAGATGCGATGAGAGCATCTTCCTTTTCTTTATGAAAAAAGATTAAAAATGAAAGCGTTTTCCTATGTTATTGTAAAAAAGTAAAAATCAGGTGTTTAAAGCTATTGATTGTGTATTTTTAATATATTGATATAAAAATGTGTATTTTTATAAAAAACAGATGTCCTCCGTAGGTAGAAAAACCTCTTGATTATTTTCAGGATAGGAGTAAAATAAAGATTAAATTTTCAGAGATTAGGAGATGTCAGAATGAAAGTCGTGAAGTTTGGAGGATCCTCTTTAGCATCCGGAAAGCAAATCGAGAAGGTTTTTAACATAGTGAATGCTGATCCAGAGCGGAAGGTGGTCGTGGTATCGGCTCCAGGAAAGCGATTTTCAGAGGATCATAAGGTTACAGATCTATTAATTGCTTGCGCGGAAAAACTGCTGCAGGGAAAAGAAGCAGGCGAATTGGCGGAAGCCGTGCTGGAACGGTACAGCCAAATGGCTGACGAATTGGGTCTGGCTTCTGACATTATAGAAATAATCAAGAAGGATCTTTTTGAAAGGCTCGAATATGATAAAAGCAATCCTGAAGTATTCATGGACCTTGTGAAAGCGAGCGGCGAGGATAATAATGCCAAGCTGGTGGCAGCTTATTTTCAGCAGCAGGGAGTGGAAGCCAGATATGTAAACCCGAAAGAGGCAGGCCTGCTCGTCAGTCCAGAGCCGGGTAATGCACAGGTTCTTCCAGAAGCATATGGAAATCTTTACAGGTTACGGGAACAGGACGGTGTTTTAGTTTTCCCAGGATTCTTTGGCTACAGCCGGGATGGGGAGGTATTCACATTTTCGAGAAGCGGATCGGATGTGACCGGATCCATCCTGGCGAATGCCACAAAGGCCGATCTGTATGAAAACTTCACAGATGTGGATGCAGTTTACTCCGTTAATCCATATATTGTCGAGCAGCCAAAGGAGATCAAAGAGCTCACCTACCGGGAAATGCGGGAGCTTTCCTATGCCGGCTTTACAGTACTGCATGACGAAGCGCTTGTACCAGCTTTCAGGGCGGGAATTCCTGTTCAGATTAAGAACACGAATAACCCAGCAGCGCCAGGAACACGAATTGTGAACGAGCGGGACAACACTAACGGACCAGTCATTGGAATTGCCAGTGACCAGGGATTCTGCAGCATTTATGTCGGCAAATACTTGATGAACCGCGAAGTCGGATTCGGACGCAAACTTTTAACGATTTTTGAAGAATTTGGTCTCAGCTATGAACATACACCATCAGGAATTGATGACATCTCGATCATCCTGCGGGAAAATCAGTTCAAGGATGGCATGGAGGAAGACATTCTGTGGCGCATAAAAAATGAGCTTCATGCTGATGAGGTGAAGGTTCAGCACAGCCTTTCGCTTATTATGGTAGTAGGTGAAGGGATGCGCCAAAACATTGGAACCATGGCGAGAGCCTCTAAAGCGCTCGCTAAAGCAAAGGTGAACATGGAAATGATCAACCAGGGTTCCTCTGAAGTGAGCATGATGTTCGGCGTGAAGGCCGTGGATGAGAAACGTGCGGTCCAGGCGCTATATGAAGAGTTTTTTGCTGCAGTGGCGGCAGTTTGAAGCTTTAGCAGCATAGATGCAGAGCAAGCAGCCAAAACGCGGAGTGGATAATTTGAGCCGAATTTATTCACCAGCGATAATTCGGAGCGTTAAAAAATGAAAATCTGTAGGTAAATAGAGGTCTTATGCAAAAAGGAGTGCCCGGCCGGAAGACGGGTGCTCTTTTTTTAATGGAATGGGGCAACTTGAAATCCAGGTAAATTAGAATGGTTTCAAGCTGCAAATAAAATTAAAAATCTGTAAATAAGAAGTTCACTATCCCCTTTGTCATAGGGTATTTTTAGCTGAATCAGTGTCCAAATAAGCCATTGTTGCAGAAAAGTATAGAAATTCCAGAGGGTTATGCTAAATAAATCAAACGTTTGATTGAAAAAATTGAGAATCATTTTTTCAAAAATAAAAGAATGAAAATGACTCAAATATCCAAAATAAAAAGGAAACTTTTTCAATTTTGGAAGGGGTAAAGTGATGAAGAAATTATGGGTTATAGGATTAATGCTGCTGCTGCCGTTAAACATGGTGGCATCGCCAATCAGTGCTGCAGCCCAGAAGCCATGTATCAGCCAATCCGAGGTAAAGTTTGAAAATGAGTTCAGAAGACTTTGGGTTGACCATGTAATGTGGACAAGCAATTATATTACAAGTGCAACAACTGCAGGTGCGGAGGATCAGAAGCAGGTACTGGCGCGGCTGCTGAAAAATCAGGAGGATATTGGGAATTCCATTAAGCCTTATTATGGAGAAGCTGCAGGGAATAAGCTGACAGAGCTGCTTAAAGAGCATATCATCATTGCCGGTGATATTGTGGAAGCAGCCAAGAGCGGGCAGGGAGCAAAGGTGAACCAGCTGAACAAAGATTGGCATAGGAATGCTGATGATATCGCAGCTTTCCTAAGCCGTGCCAACCTTAATTTGAAAAATGAAGACGTGAAAAAACTGCTGTATATGCATTTGGAATTGGTAACAAATGATTTATCAGCAAGCTTGGTAAAGGATTGGGATGCAAGAATTGTATCGATTGATGAAGGGGTTTCACATATTATTATCATGGCAGATGCGATTAGTGACGCGATCGTGAAGCAGTTTCCAGACAAATTTAAAAGCTGATGAAAAGGAACTCCAGTGACATGCTGGAGTTTCTCTTATTTTTCCTTTGACAAAGCTGGCTGTCCCATTATAAGCTAGTGAGCGTGCCAAAAATAGAATTGTAAAATTTTCACATATAGAGGGAGGGGTATCCGCTGTGACAGGAGAACAAAGAAAAAAGATGTACATGTTAATGATTAATATGTTTATTGCCATCGGAAGCTTTGGAATTATTATTCCGATTTTGCCTGCTTATTTGGAATCCATTAATCAGGGAGGAACGGCAGCAGGCCTGATGATTGCTATTTTTGCGGGTGCCCAGCTGATTTTTTCTCCAATTGCGGGGAAATGGGCTGACCAGTACGGTCGCAGAAAAATGATTATATACGGATTAGCAGGTTTGACATTATCCATGCTGGTCTTTTATGCAGTAGATTCGATTTGGCTGCTTTACTTTTCACGTGTAATCGGAGGAATTGGGGCGGCTTTGCTGATTCCTGCTATTTTTGCATACATTGCTGATATTACAACCATGGAGCAGCGGGCAAAAGGGAATGGCCTTGTCTCAGCTGCGATGTCACTTGGTATTGTCGTTGGGCCTGGAATTGGCGGATTTTTGGCAGATTTCGGTTTAAAAATGCCATTTCTGATTTCAGCGCTTGTATCCTTAGCGGCTGTTATCTTTTCCATTGTGCTCCTTGAAGAAAGCAGCACATTGCAGCAGCCTTCTGCGGACGAAATGCCTGAAGAGGAACCAATGGTCAAGAAGCTGGCAATGTCCGTTAGGAAGCCTTACTTTATTCCGCTTGTCATTACATTGGTGATGAGCTTCGGTCTGATGGCATATGAATCGGTTCTGGGACTTTATCTTGATAACCAGTTTGGTGCTACTCCGCAGGAGATTGCCATTATGGTTACCTCAACAGGGATTATAAGTGTAATTGTCCAGCTTTTTGTCGTGGATCGGGTTGTCAGCAAGTATGGAGAGGGAAAGGTGCTGAATATCTTTTTGGCAGTCGCGGCGTTTGGCTTCCTTGTGTCGCTGTTTGCAGGCAGTTATGCCATTTTCTTTGTCATTTCGCTTATTATTTTCCTGGCGACATCCATCCTGCGTCCGGTTTTAACAACGCTTATTTCAAAAATGGCCGGTAATGAACAGGGATTTGCGATGGGCATGAATAATGCTTATATGAGCATTGGAAACGTGCTTGGCCCAACGATTGCCGGCGTGCTTTATGATGTCCGGATCTCGTATCCGTTTGTTTTAGGGTTAGCTTTATTGTTAGTTACTTTATTTATCACAGTTGCCTGGCAGAAGAAGGCGCCTAAGCCGAAAGCAGCTGTATAGGTGAAAAAGCTTGCAGACATTTGTCTTCAGGCTTTTTTCTGTTAAACGGAAAGGTAAAAGAGATTGCATGAAGTTATTTTATTAGCCACTATAAGAAAGATCCCGGACCGAATCCAGGGATTTTGAAAAGAAAAATAGACTAATTGAATTTGTGGCAATTTTGTGAAAGAAACGCAGAACGGTTGACACTTTTAAAATACCGTAGTATTCTGAAAATAACAAAAATTATTGAGCGAATGACGGCTGCGGGAGAGAGCAACGATGAGGCCACCGAAGGAGCAAGCTTCAAAAAGACCCTTGAAGCAAATCTCTCAGGTAGACAGAACCGCAGCGGGACGCATCTCTGGAGAGCGCGCATGTATGATGCGACACCAAAGGGGTTAAACTCTCAGGTAAAAGGACAGAGAAGGGGGAGGAAGAAGCTGCCCCTGTCTGTCCTTTTTGTGTTTGGCAGCTTGTTTCCAGAAATGCGGATGGAGGAACTCAATATGAATATGAATATTAATGCAAACCGGGCGACTTTGCTGATATCCTGTCCGGAAAGGCCAGGCATTATTTCAACGGTATCCAATTTCCTATTGGAGCATAAAGCGAATATTGTCCATTTTGATCAGCATACAACCGATCCGCTGGCAGGCATCTTTTTCATGCGGATTGAATTTGATATGAATGATTTTGATGAATCATTCCCAAAATTGAAAGAGGATTTGCCAGAGATGGCTAAGGAATACTCGATGGAGTGGAAACTGAGCGGCAAGGGTGAACGCAAGCGGATGGCGATCTTTGTTTCAAAGATGGACCATTGCCTGCTGGAGCTGATTTGGCGCTGGAAGTCAAACGAGCTTGAGGTGGAGATTCCTCTGGTGATCAGCAATCACCCTGATCTGAAGGAAGTTGTGGAGGGCTACGGAATTCCTTATTATCACATTCCGATTACGCCTGATACAAAAGCCGAAGCTGAGCAAAAGGCGGTAGAGCTGCTGGATGGGAAAGCCGATTTCATTGTTCTGGCGAGATATATGCAAATTCTTTCGCCAAGCTTTATATCCAAGTATCCGAACAAGATTATCAACATCCATCATAGTTTCCTGCCTGCCTTCGTGGGAGCCAATCCTTATGCAAGGGCGTTTAACCGCGGAGTCAAGCTGATTGGGGCAACAGCCCATTATGTAACAAATGATTTGGATGAGGGACCAATCATCGAGCAGGATGTGCAGCGGGTCAACCATCGCCACACCGCACAGGACCTCAAAATCGCCGGCCGCCACGTCGAAAGGCGGGTTCTCGCCCAGGCCGTGGAATGGCACGTTGAAGATCGAGTCATTGTACATGGGAATAAGACAATTGTATTTTAGGTACCAGGTACCACCCGAATTTTGTCGAAAAATATGCAAAAGAGCATCCCGAGAGTTGTATAGACATCATGAGAGAAGGTGAGCAAACATGAAAAAGAAAAAGTTATCAATGCTTGAAATGATAAAAGAAAATAAAGAAGAGCTTTTGAAGGACCGCCGTCAGCTTGAGAAGATTGAGAAGAAGATTGACGATAAATATGCAAAAGCCCAATAAGGAAGAGCGCCCAGCCTGGTTGAGACCAGACTGGGCGCTTTTTTTATAGCGAGGCTGCGATTAAAGCGGAAGGGATCCAATTGTATGCGGGAAAAGAAAAGAGGAGATGAAGGATATATCATCAACTCCCCTCACTTTCGGCCTGAGGCAGCAAAAAAGCGCCCGGAGAAATTCCTGGGCGCCTATTATGTTATTTTTGTTTAAAGTATTCCACAAAGGCATGGTAGATTTCCGTTCCCTGATAAAAGAACAGGCTGGAAGCTGTTAATGAAAACAAGCCAATCATTATGAATCGAATCCACATCATTTCGTTTTCCTCCTTTAATTGTTTTTTGGACAATTAAGGAGTGTGGGTCATGTAGTTCGCCTCGTAGAAAATGGGGGTGTAAAAGATTTTT
The DNA here is from genome assembly GCF_018613175.1 of Bacillus sp. ISL-47. Lineage (NCBI taxonomy): Bacteria > Bacillati > Bacillota > Bacilli > Caryophanales > Bacillaceae > Bacillus > Bacillus sp. ISL-47. The sequence continues at coordinate 13,922 of NZ_JAGGQS010000082.1, forward strand.
TTTCTGCGGGCGATTATGTGAAGCGCGCTATATAGGAAAAGGATGATCGCCAGACTGCCGAGTGCCAGTGAGGCTGAATCCTGTGTGAACACATATTTCTTAGGATTATCCTTTAAAAGAAAGCTCTCCGCAAGTTCGGAAACGGTTATGGCTTTGCTTTCGTCCATAGGAATCCCGTTAATATGGACGCCGGGGTATTGGGTGATGAGGAAGGATAAGAAAATGGACAGCAGCACAAACGGCATGAATCTGGATTTTTTCAACTCCTCACCCCTTTTTAATAGATTGTATTTATCATAACCATGGTTTCCAGATTAGTAAACTAAAAAATTCTGACAATATTCGTTAATATTCTATGAAAAAATTGTTAAGAAAGAAGGGGCGAATGGCCCGGAGGCTTACAGGTATTTGGAAGTGGAGTGCTGGATCTTTGGAAAAACACAGAACCCATTTCTTACAAAAGGCCTGTTAAAATAGGCATACATACAACGGCTTCTCTTTACATATCTTCATATTTCTTTAAAACAAGCCTTTTATAATCAAATGTGAATCCAGATTATAAAAGAGGTGAAGGAATTGAGAAATGAGAGATCGATTGATGAGTTAATCAGGAAATTCAATGAGGAAAGCCTAAAGAAGGATATTGACCGCCGCAGCTTTCTTTCGGGAGCAGGCAAGATTGCTGGCTTTTCGCTTGCCCTGGCGATGGCACAGTCGCTTGGAGCCGGAAATCTGAATGTAGATGCTGCTCCTAAATTCAGTAAGTATCCTTTCACGCTGGGCGTTGCTTCAGGAGATCCTCTTTCAGATAGTGTGGTTTTGTGGACAAGGCTTGCGCCGGATCCGCTTAATGGAGGAGGAATGCCTAATCACGCTGTTCCCGTCAGCTGGGAGCTTGCTGAGGATGAGCATTTCCGCAAAATGGTTAAGCGCGGAACCGAAATTGCGGTACCGGAATTAGCCCATTCCGTCCATGTGGAAGCAGATGGCTTAAAGCCAAACACGATTTATTTTTATCGTTTTAAAACAGGCAATGAGTTAAGCCCAATCGGCAAAACAAAAACGCTTCCTTCTGCCGGTGCGGACGTGGCAAGCTTGTCGTTTGCTTTTGCTTCCTGCCAGCAATATGAGCACGGCTACTTTACTGCCTATCAGCATATGGCGAGAGAAAATCTGGATTTAGTTTTCCATCTGGGCGATTACATATATGAATATGGGCCAAAAGAATACATTTCTCCAACGGGAAATGTCCGTGATCATAGCGGTCCGGAAATTATGACGCTGGAAGATTACCGGAACCGCTATGGACAGTACAAGTCTGATATTCACCTGAAAGAAGCCCATGCAGCCTTTCCTTGGATTGTTACATGGGATGATCATGAAGTTGAAAACAACTATGCTGCCGGCATCCCGGAAAAAGGGCAATCCGCTGAAGAATTTATCAAGCGCCGGGCAGCGGCATATCAGGCCTACTATGAACATATGCCGCTCCGTTTATCTTCCATGCCGCATGGAGAGGGTATGCAGCTATACAGGGAATTCACCTATGGCAAACTTGCCTCATTCCTAGTGCTTGATTCTCGCCAGTATCGTGATGACCAGGCAAATGGGGACGGCAGCAAACCGCATACGCCAGAGTCGCTGGATCCGAGCCGCACTCTTCTTGGACAAGAGCAGGAACAATGGGTTGAAAATAATCTCGCCAGCTCGGGTACCCATTGGAACGTATTGGCTCAGCAGGTGTTTTTTGCACAGCGGAATTTTGGGACAAGCACATCGCCGAGATTCAGCATGGATGCCTGGGACGGTTACCCGGCCGCCCGCCAGCGCCTGACAGATTTTGCTGCAGCAAAAAGAATGGGAAACCTGATTGTACTGACTGGTGACGTTCATGCGAGCTGGGCATCCAATCTCCTTACTAATTATAATGAACCGGATTCCAAACTGATCGGGGCCGAGTTTGTTGGAACATCGATTACTTCAGGCGGAAACGGTTCTGATGTCAGAGCGGATACGGAACGTACGCTTGCAGAAAATCCCCATATTAAATTTTTTAATAACTTCCGTGGCTATGTCCGCTGTGAGGTAACGTCAGATCAGTGGCGTACGGATTATCGGGTGCTTCCTTATGTAACAGAACCGGGTGCGGATATCTCAACAAGAGCTTCCTTTGTTTTAGAAAAAGGTCAGGAAGGCCTGAAGCAAGTATCAACTTCATCAGTGCCGCAGGGTGTGAAAATGACTGCCGAGGTGGAAGAAGATCGTCATCGCGCCCACGCCCGTGCCCATGAGAAGCAGCTCGAGAAAAAACGCAAAAAGGTTTTAAACTAAAAAACGGGGTGAGCAGATGATATCGAATATCGGAATACCAGGATTAGTTCTTGTTTTAGTCATTGCATTGATTATTTTTGGACCATCCAAGCTTCCTGAAATTGGCCGGGCATTTGGCCGGACGTTAACAGAGTTCAAAAGCGCAGCGAAGGACTTAGTGGGAGACGAAGAAAAGATCGAAGAGAAAAAGCCGGTTTTGGCGGCTGTGAAAAAAGAAAACTAGTAAGACTGAAACAGGCGAGAGGTGTTCGCCTGTTTTTTATTCGGTGTAAGAAGTTTAACGTGAGGGATATTGTATCACACATTATGTGAAATTTTTCACATAATGTTCATTTTTAAAAGCTCCCCAACATCCAAAAGTATTATATATTAATACTGTACTTATATTGTTAATGTAAATTTAATGCCATCAGGAGGCAATGACATCATGAAAAAATTATTCCAGCTTCTTTTAATAATTGGACTTGTAATGACGCCTTTTTTTACGAGTGCTCATGTGAAATGGTTCACAAACGTGGTTCCGCAAAAGGAAACCATTGAAAATATATTATCACCTTTATTTATGGGATTAGCATTAACCGCTGCGGTTGTGCTGGCACTATTAACATTAGTGATTCCGAAAACAACGGAATGGGCAAAGATCAAAAAGCTTGATGACTGGCTCTCTGGTTTCCGGAAGTACAGCAGACATATTCTGAAGTACGGAACCGCGGCGGCTTTAATGATTCAGGTCGCGAACGGTACGTTGTTTGCGCCAGAGTTCCATTTAAGTAATATGACGGCTATGATTCTGACCTGGGCTGCCATCGGATTTTTGTTAATCCCTCATCATATCTCCACGAAGATAGCGGCAGTTCTTTTATTAGGATTATTTGTGTACGCAACACTTCATAATGGCATTTTCCATATGCTCGATTATGGTTATTATGTAGCAATTATCGGGGTATTATTGGTAGGCGGCACAAAGCTTGAGAAGGTTGGCTTTCCGTTTCTGTATTTAGGCACAGGTTTATCCCTTTGCTGGGTGGCTGTTGAAAAATGGGTGTATCCAGGCATGTCACTTGATATTGTTGCCAATCATGGTGTTCCGACATTTGGATTTGCACCGGCCGCGTTTGTAGTAATGGCTGCATTCATTGAATTTGTAGTGGGTTATTTATTGGTTGTCGGAATCTTAAACCGTGTTGTCGGCTTTGTTGTAACGGTTATTTTTATTACGACGACTATGCTGTTTGGAATGACAGAGGTCATCGGACATTTTATGATCCATATTGTGCTGATTATTTTCATCATTGAAGGGGTATCATTTTACAACCCGCCGATTAAGATGCACAAAACAAAGACGGACCAATTTGTATTTGTATTCCTTAACTTTATCTTTGTGCTTGCAGCGTTCATTTTAATTTATTACCGATTTGCGTAACAATTGACAGCTTAAGCAGAATATAATATGATTAGATTAATAGTTGAATAGTTTCTCCTAAAGGGGAGTAGCTTTTACAGCAGAGTCGTCATTTCGGAGTTAAGAGCTCCCGGCTTTGTTGGCAACCTTACCGTTGTTAGCAAGACCTTTGCCTGTTTCGGGTAAAGGTCTTTTTGTTTTTAAAAAACCTTTACCGCTTGCTGGTAGAGGTTTTTTTATTGCCTGATAAAGCCTGGCAATCAAAATTCCTTAGATAACATAACTGCAAGGAAACTGCGCGAAGCTATCCATACTCAAAGATCAAAAGAAAGGAGACCTGAAAGATGAAGAAGCAAAAGATGTCGTTTTCAGAGCTGATTAAAAAGAACAAAGAAGAGCTCCTTAGAGATCGGGAAGAGCTTGCGAAGATTGAAAAACGTTTGGATGAAAAACACGTAAAAGCGAACTAAGGGAGGGTATTTAAATGGAATTATCACTTTTATTGGAGTACGGCTCGGTACTTTTGCTGCTGATTGCCTTGGAAGGGCTGCTGGCTGCTGATAACGCACTTGTTTTAGCCATTATGGTGAAGCATCTTCCGGAAGAGCAGAGGAAGAAAGCATTATTTTACGGATTGGCTGGAGCGTTTATTTTCCGTTTTGGTTCCCTCTTTGCCATATCGTTCCTTGTAGACGTGTGGCAGGTACAGGCGATCGGTGCGCTTTACCTTCTGTTTATTGCCATTAACCATATCTTTAGAAAAGCACTCGTCAAGAAGGGCGAGCACGAAGCTGGAATGAATAAGGATAAAAAGAAATCCGGATTTTGGATGACTGTTTTTAAGGTAGAACTTGCGGATATTGCGTTTGCGGTTGATTCCATTCTTGCAGCTGTTGCGTTGGCTGTGGCTCTCCCGGATACAGGTCTAGGGCACATAGGCGGACTTGATGGCGGAAAGTTCTTGGTGATCTTTGCCGGCGGAATGATCGGATTAATCATTATGCGTTTTGCGGCTAACTTCTTTGTGGATCTGCTTCAAAAGAGATCAGGCCTCGAGATCGCAGCTTTCGGGATTGTCGGCTGGGTTGGCGTTAAATTGGCTGTCTACACGATGTCCCATCCGGCACTGGCCATCCTTCCTGAAGGCTTCGCCAAATCGCCTGAATGGAAAATCACTTTCTACGCAGTCTTAATTGGGATTGCATTGGCTGGCTGGTTTTTATCGAAGGAAAAGCAGGAAGCACCTATGGAGGAAAAAGCAAGCTAATAAAAACAAGGCGGAGACCTCTCTGCCTTGTTTGTTTATTGGGAAAGAAAAAATGTCCAAGGAATCCGGTGTTAATAAATAGATTTTAAGGAGCTCTGCCATTCAGCTGGCAGAGCTCTTTTTTCAATCAAACGTTTGATTGAATCTTGCCGGGCCCAGTCTGCTCATGCCATTCGGAACGGAGGATGCCCATTTCAATCAGGTTCCAATATTCATTCTTCACCTTATTTGTTTGCCTGAGAAGTCCTTCTTTTTGGAAGCCTGCTTTCTCGTAGACTTTTATTGCCCCTCTATTAAAATCAAACACACCAAGGCTGACTCTATTTAATTTTAACTCATTGAAAGCGATGGCGAGGATCTGCCGGATCATTTCGGATGCATAGCCCTTTCCGCGAGCGGCAGGGCTGATGAAGACTTTTCCAATCCGGGCACTTTCATTTACGCGGTCAATTCTGCCCAGTGAAATATGGCCAATGATTTCATCTGAATCGGCTTCTATTACTTTATAAATGTACTCCGTGCTGTTTTCTTGATTGGCAAAGCTGCTATACTTGATCAGCTGCTCTTGGTCGAGTGGAAACTTAAAATGGGCACCGCTCCATTGAACCATGAGTTCAGGGGTTGTGATCCAGCTTATAAGCAATTTAAATTCTTCTTCTGTAAAAAATTTTAATTTTATCATGGAGGCCTCATTCCTTTATATATCTATTTCTCTTGTTATAAATATATAATAAATAATATAACTCTATCACTTTAAAAGAGTATAAAAAGCATTTTAATCAAACGTTTGATTGAATGGCTGCAGCACCTTGGCAGACTCGGGTAATTGCGAATGTGAAAAGGGGATTTATGGATGAAAAAGAGGATGATTTGGATAGCCGGCAGTGTGCTGATTTTATTATCGGCTGCATTGCTTGGTGCAGGTAATTATTTTTACAATGTGGCCATCAATCGGAGCCATGATCCGGTTGATTTATATAGCGGGAATGCGCAGACTGTCAGCGCTGCGTTGGAGGAGGAGACACAGGCGAAGCTGGAGGAGGTTATGAAGTGGACAGAGGAACAAACTTTTGACCAGATTGAGATCACCTCAGAAGATGGCTTGAAGCTGAAAGCCCGCTTTTTAAACAATCCGGATTCGAACGGAAAAGCAGTGATTCTGGCTCATGGCTATAAGGGGAATAGTAAGCAGATGCCTGGCATCACCAAGTTTTATTACGAACTGGGATATGATGTGCTGAAGCCTGATGCCAGAGGGCACGGGAAAAGCGAAGGCGATTATATTGGATATGGCTGGCATGAACGCAAGGATTATCTTGGATGGATTGATTTATTGAAGGAGGAAGAAGGTGCCGACAGGGTTTTCCTACATGGATTCTCAATGGGAGCTGCAACCGTATTGATGGCAAGCGGCGAAGATCTCCCGCCTGAAGTGAAGGGGATTATTGCGGATAGCGGCTATACGACGGTCCATGAAGAACTGGCCCACCAGCTGAAGCATATTTACCATCTGCCATCTTTCCCTTTGATGCAGGTTACAAGTGTCTTTACAAAAATCAGAGCTGGATACTCTTTCAATGAAGCGTCGGCTATCGAACAGGTGAAGAAAAACGAGCTTCCTCTGTTCATTATTCATGGAGATCAGGATGATCTGGTGCCAACTGAAATGGCCTATGAGATTTATGAGGAAGCCGGCGGCGAGAAAGAGCTTTGGATCGTGCCGGGTGCAGGGCATACAGACGGATATACGGTGGCAGAGCAGGAATATCAGGAGAGACTGAAGGAATTTCTTAATGGCGTCCAATAGAAAAATGGCAGTGAATCACTGCCATTTTTAATTTTGCTTTTTCTTTTTCCAGGGCCTTAATACGGAAATGCCAAAGATGAAGAGGGTAACAGCGATTTGAAAGTAGACGGCATATTGGCGGGTTATATGATTATCAATAAAAACAGGATTCGATAATGCCTTGCTGCCTTCCGCTTCAAGAAGAGTCATATTTTCCATCATTCGTTCATCGACGATATTAATGCCGACCACGGTTTGGATGATAAATAAAATCCATTTAACGGTAACCCATCTGTGCTTGAAAAATCCCCAGTTTGTAAAAAATCCATAAATAAAGCCAACTAATAACGTACCGATTGCACCAACCCGAACGACATAATCACTAATTGTCACCACATTTTTGTACATTTCCAGGGCTTGACCATAGGCGGCCATTTCCATGGAGAAATTTAATGCGAGCGAGCTCATGATTCCCCCGAAAAATAATGAAACGAGAATGATATGAAGGATTTTTAGCCACCTGGTCGCTTTTGTGCTTAATTTTTTCAACCTTTTTCCCTCCTTTTGAATCACTTTATAAGTGTAGCAAGGGAAAAGGGATGTCCATATCAGCCTCCGCCGTAATTTGCAGTAGGGCGCTAGTCTTATTTTGGTATATAAAAAACCCGCTCGTTAATGAGCGGGTTTATTGCCCTTTATGCAGCACATTGCAGGCGCTGAGCAGGTTGCCATCCGGATCTTTGAAGCCGAATCCGCCAAGGCCGTGCTCCTGGTTGAGGTTGAGTGGCCCAACTTCCACGTTCTTCTCCTGCAGCCATTGGTGGAGCTCTTTTAAAGAAGGTGTATAAAAATCAATCACACTATGCTCGACACCATCATTCGAGTTGGCGAATGAAAGAGATTTCCCCTCTGCTGCGGTTTCAACCAGGAATATCGTAGGCACACCCTTTGATTGAAAGCTTAGCATGGCGTTCTTCTCTCCTTTGAACTCCACTTCAACACCAAGAACTTCCACATAAAAATGAACCGATCGATCCAGATTGGATACCGGAATCTCGACTGTTGCAATATGAGAAATATAATTAGACATGTTTGCCCTCCTTTGGATTTTAGCTATATAACTATTTAGCGGAAAGAGGGAAAAATCCTTCTTTCCATAAGCATATAGCCAATTTAGCGCTTTATCTCGGTGTTTGTACAATCATTCTTTTGCCCCAGGGCATAAAATATATCATTAAATTGTGTAATGAACAGGAGGAATAATAATGGACAGAAATGAACTTTTTTTCGCCAGGTTAAAAGGCAGTGAAGAAGTTCCGCCAGTTCGTACCGATGCTTTTGGCACGGCAAAATTGAAAGTAAGCAAGGATAAGAGGAAAATGGGCTACCGTTTGACAGTTAATGATCTTTCCAACTTTACTCAAGCTCATATTCATTTAGGAAGAAGGGGTGTAAACGGTCCAGTTGTCGTTTTTCTTTTTGGCTTAATCGATCCTGACATTAGTGTAAATAAGGGTGTTGTAGAAGGGATCATTACAGCCAGGGATTTAGTGGGTCCTTTAGAAGGAAAACCTCTATCCGTTCTTATAGACCTAATGAGTGATGGGGACACATATGTTAACGTGCATACAGCCCAAAACCCAGACGGAGAGATTCGCGGTCAAATCAAGCCTTATTGGGGCTAATAAGCATGAATGGTTGATTCCTTGAAAAGTGAGCATATTAATTTTTAGAACACTTGAAAGGGGTCATAACGTTGAAAAAGCAGGATGAAAGTAAAGAAAAGCCTCAAAATTCACTCACAGAAGAGCAGCAGCTTATCAATGAATTTGGCAAGCATGAAGGTAATCAGCCGATTCCGCAGCCTAAGAATTATGATGAGATTGAGTATTAAGAACCCGTCAAAAAAGACTCCTGAATGATGTGCACCCCAAAAGTTAGAATTAGTTCGTCTAACTTTTGGGGTGCACATCAGAATGAGGGGTCTTTTTTTAAGGCTGTTATATAAAGAAATGTTGTTTTTAAATAGTTTTTTTAATAAAAAACATTAATTAAATGATGTTGATTGGAGCGTAAGGTGCGAGCTCCTCGAAAATGCTATCGCATTTCCTTCGTGCGGTGTTTATTCAAGGAAGCTTATTCAATGTCCTGCGGGAGGAGTGGGACAGGTGAGACCCCACAGGCGCTGCGCGCCGAGGAGGCTCACCGCCCGCCCCGCGGAAAGGGAGCATCCTGGAGCGGAAATCAACCTCTCCTTACTACTTGTCTAAAAAGCAACAAAGCTTGCGAAAACAGCCTTTTTTAATTATGAGCATCATCATTATGAAAAACCCGGTTGTCCAGATAACCGTGGAAGAACCATTCTCCTGCACCGATCACAAGAGCGGAAACAAAGGCTGCCAATGTAAGATTGTCTTTTCCAGCCACAATCATTTCTTCTAAAAGCCAGATGACGAAAAAACTAAGGCCGATGTCTGATACGGTGGCAATGGCATTCCTTTTTGTATGCTCGGTTTCATCACCGGCCATTCGGAATATCATCATGTCGCCGAGTACGTAAGCTGCAAGTGTCAGAACGAAGCTAATGATCAGCGTTTCGGTGAATCCAATATCAAAGAAACCGGTTAAGACTATTCCCAAAACGGCCGTGATCATTAATAATTTAATCAAGATTGCTTTCACATGCTCCATGTTGAAATTCCTCCCTATCGTTGTTTACGTATCTATACCCTGCACACGATAGGCTATGCGATGGATTTCCAGAAAAGTGGATTTGATTTTAATCAGATAGAAGCGAAAATGCCGGATGCTTTGGCAACCAGCTGATTCTGGTTATTGTAGATGTGGCAATCTGTGTGGTTCAGTGTCCGGCCTCTTTTTACCAGATGAGCATCGGCAATAAGATACTCACCGGTGGCGCCCCTTAAGAAGCTAACCTTTAAATCTGCAGTTACAACGGTTTGCATATTGTTTTCATCCGGTTTAAAAATATTCCCCATCGCCACATCCGCCAGCGTGGAAATAATCCCGCCATGGACAAGTCCGGCGCTATTGATGAAAAGCGGCTGGATTGGCAAAGTCACTTTCATATGGGTTTCATCGACTCTTTCATAATGAAATTTTAAAAATTCATCAAAAGGCTGTTTGATTAGCATTTTGTACACTCCAATATGGTTAAGATATGTTGACTTATTCACGAATTTTTGATGAAATCCCTGCTTTTTGATAAAAACATTTGCTGTTGAGGTACGTGGGGGCCGTATATCCGCGAAAAATCCGGTTATATCCGCGATATTCAAAATATAATCGCGAAACGCCAACACGGTTTCAATAAATCCAAAAAAATGATATTATTTTCAATAAATTCTAATTTTAAGTGAGAGGCAGGACTGGAAAAATGGCAAAGGTAGAGAATATTAGCTTCGCAGAGAATTTCCCGATCTCCTACACAGAGCTGGAGAAGGAAGCAGAGAGAAAGATGGCGGCTGGGGGATTTGGGTATGTCCAATCAGGTGCGGGCGGGGAAGAAACCCTGAGAAAAAATACGGAATCATTCGCGAAATATTCGATTGTACCAAGAATGCTGAGGGATGTTTCGGTACCGGATACAAGTGTAACGCTATTCGGAAAGACATATCCTTATCCAATTTTTCTGGCGCCAATTGGGATGCAGCGGCTTGAACATGAAGAGGGGGAGCTTGCGTCGGCCAGAGCGGCGGCTGCTTATCAGGTTCCTTTTATTCAGAGCACGGTTTCAAGCCACTCGATTGAAGAGATCGCCGCAGCAACGGGCAGCAGTCCGAAATGGTTTCAGCTATATTGGTCCAATCACGAAGAGGCGGCTTTTAATATGGCGCGCCGTGCGGAGGAAGCCGGGTATGAAGCGATCGTTTTAACGGTCGATACAGTCATGATGGGATGGAGGGAAGCGGATCTCAGGAACAATTTTTCTCCATTAAAGCTGGGCTATGGAAAGGCAAACTATGAAACTGATCCGGTATTTATGGCCTCTCTTAAAGATGGCGATGTGGTCCAGGGGATCCTCGATAATATCCATCATCCAACTTTAAGCTGGGAGCATGTTGCCAGATTAAAAGAGATAACACATTTGCCGGTTCTAATAAAAGGCATCCTCCATCCGGAAGATGCGAAGCTTGCGGTTGAGAAAGGAATAGATGGCATCATTGTTTCCAATCATGGCGGGAGGCAGCTGGATGGCGTGACGGCTGCGATTGATGCACTTGGACCGATTGCGAAAGAAGTAAATGGCCGGATTCCTGTTCTCTTTGACAGCGGAATTCGCCGAGGGTCCGATGTGGTTAAAGCACTGGCGCTTGGAGCGGATGCTGTTTGCCTGGGAAGGCCTTATGTATATGGATTGGCCATTGGCGGGCAGGCTGGCGTCGAAAAGGTGCTTGCCAATTTTATAGAAGAAACAAAGGTCTCTCTCTCTTTAGCCGGGGTCAGCAGCTTGAGGGGAATGGCCAGTCTGCAGCTCATTAAATAGTTTAAGAGAAAACTCCCTAGAGAAAGGGAGTTTTTTTGTTGACAGAAGAATCTATGTTTAATAATATACCTATAGGGGTAAATGTATAAAGAGCTTACATAGGGTCTTAAAATGTCCCCAAAAAATAAAATTTTCAGGAGGAATTACAATGAGTAAAAAAGTAGCAATTATTGCAAGCAACGGCGGATTATTTGATGCATACAAGGTGTACAACATTGCGACTGCGGCGGCAGCAACGGATGCAGAAGTAGCGATTTTCTTCACTTTCGAAGGATTAAACTTAATTCATAAAGAAGCATACCAGCAGCTTCCAATGCCTGAAGGAAAAGAGCATTTTGCAGAGGGCTTTGCAAAAGCCAATGTTCCTGCAATTCCTGTATTAGTGGCAATGGCACAGGATTTAGGCGTTAAATTTATTGGATGCCAAATGACTATGGATGTTATGGGACTTGAAAAAGAAGCTTTTGTAGATGGAATTGAAGTTGGCGGAGCTGTAACATTCCTTGAATTTGCCAACGATGCGGATGTTACACTAACATTCTAATTGAAGATGTGCCGATCCACCAAAATACCGATACAAAAGGAGATGCAATCATGTTCGAATACACAGCAGAAACCGAAAAATCGATTGATGAAGCGATTTCTTCGCTTGAAGAAAGCCTGAAGGAAGAAAAATTCGGGGTCCTTTGGAAGTTTAACGTCCAGGAAAAACTGCAGGAGAAAGGGCTGGACTATAATGAATCCTTCCGTGTTTTAGAAGTTTGCAATCCATTTGAAGCACATCGCGTATTAACACAGAACAAAATGGCTGGCTATTTCTTGCCTTGTAAAATTGTAGTCTATGAGGATGCCGGGAAAACGAAAATTGGCATGCCTAAGCCGACAAGCATGATTGAACTCGTCAATGACGAATCCGTTCAAAGCATTGCGGCTGATATTGAAAACCGTTTAATTGGATGTATTGATAAAAGCATCTAAGCAAAAAGAATGATGACAGTCCCGGAATAATTTGTTAAGCTTGAGGCAGCTTATCAAATTAAATATCTATGAAACTACTAGGGGTGCCCCGAATGTGCGGGCTGAGAGGGAAGCGCGATATAGCTTTCCGACTCTTATAGACCTGATCTGGTTAATGCCAGCGGAGGGAAGTAGGCTTTGAAGGTATGTCGAATCATTTATACTTAAACCAAGCCAGGTCCTTTCGCGGATCTGGCTTTTTTTGAAGGAAAGAAAGTATAAGCTTTGAACTTCGATAACTGTCCAGCGCCAGGCGCCTTGCGCTTTTCTTATGTACATACTTTTCTCCATGATAAGCGATCAGGCTGCCCTTGAGGAAGGAGGTTAAGGTGAATAAAACCCGTTTATTGACGACGATGGCATTATTTGTGGCGATTGGAACGCTGGGCTCCCATTTGTTATGGTTTCCGGCAGGTGTGGCCAAAGCCTATCCCGTCCAGCATGCGGTGAATGTATTGGCGGCAGTAACACTTGGGCCGCTGCCGGCAGTGGGAGTGGCGTTTATGATCGGATTACTGCGAAACCTGCTTGGTTTTGGGACGCTGCTTGCATTTCCAGGCGGAATGATTGGCGCGTTTTTGGCAGGCGTGCTTTATCAAAAATTCGGCCGGAAAGTCTGGGCTGCAGTTGGTGAAGTAGTGGGCACTGGCATCATTGGAGCACTGTTTGCCGTCCCGTATGCAAAGATATTGATGGGAAGCGCAGCTGGCGCCTTCTTCTTTATACCGCCATTTCTTGTCAGCAGCTTTGCCGGTGCGGCTATTGGGTGGATGATACTCGCTAAAGTGAAGGAAAAAAATTTAGTGCAGAATATGTGAGTTTTTAGCGAGCGTGCTTTGCTGTACGGAAGAATAGAGGGTTTGAAGCCGATGGAGCGAGAAGAAGCGGCTGAAAAGAGCAGTCTGAATCAGCTTCAGCGAAATAAGCGGGACAATGCGGTTTCATAAAGCAGGTATGAAGCAACTCTCAAAGAACTGGTATGAAGCAACTCTCAAAGAACTGGTATGAAGCAGCTTTACCGAAACAAGTTAAAAGAAGTGGCAGCAACGAATAAAAAACAATAAGAAAACTGCTAGGGGCGCTTCGGCTGAGATAAGGAGTTTTTCCTTTGTCCCTTGGAACCTGATCTGGGTAATGCCAGCGCAGGGAAGCGGTGAGGACCTCAATTTTTCCTCATGCTTTTTCCCCGGCAGCTTCTGAATAATGAGGAGGCTATTTTAATGACTTTTACAGAAATTCTTCGCAAAGAGAATGATGATTTATTTCAGCTTATTTTTCAGCACCCGTTTGTACAGGGGATCGGAAGAGGAGATGTGCCGAAAGAGGCGCTGGCCCATTATATTAAAGCGGATTATGAGTATTTGAATGCTTTTATGCATATATACGGAATCGCTATTTCCAAGTCTCCTGAGCGGAAGGATATTGCTTATTTCAATCAGCAAATTGAATTTGTACTGAACAGCGAAATCCACCCTCATCATAATTTCTGCCAGCAGATTGGTGTGGGATATGAAGAGCTGCAGGGCTTCCCGCTTCCTCCGACGGCAGACCATTATGTCAAGCATATGATGTACCATGCCCATACAGGCGGGATGGGCGAAATCCTCGCTGCGTTATTGCCTTGCCCTTGGACTTATTGGGAAATCGGGCTTGAGCTCATGAAGCAATATGAGCCGCAGGAGGACCATCCTTTTTACCCGTGGATTTCTTTCTATGCAAATTTAAGGGTTGAAACAGTTACCATGAATATGAGGAATCGTTTGGATGAGCTTGCGGAAGCAGCATCTCCAGAAGAAAGGCAGCGAATGAAGGATGCCTATCGCAAAAGCTGCCAGCTGGAGCTTGGATTCTGGGAGATGGCTTACACCTGTGAGGAGTGGCCAGCAGGCAATACGGTAGCAGCACGATAAGAAAACGGAAATTGGTTCGAAAAAAGCCAGATAGTTATCAATAAATACGCCTGCTTCTGCTTCGCGGCAGGGCAGGCGTGTTTTTTCAAAAATTCCATCTATAATGCGCCGTAATGGGTGTTTGAAAGGAAGATAGCTTCACTTCGGCCGCAAAAGGTGTCGAGTTATGGATGACGTAAGGAATGCCATCCTTTGTCCGTTTGTCAGATATGATGGCGACATGGTCAAACTTGGGAGTAAGGAAAACAACGATATCGCCGGGCTGCCATTGCTGAAGGTTATTTGTATCTCCCGGAATAAGCTTAGTGGTTAAAGATTTTGCGTACCGGCTGAAATACACATTTTGATTGGGGACACGCCTGAAATCGATGTTCGGATCCGGTTTGCCGTTTACGCGCTGATATAAGTCCGTGTTTTTTGCAATATCCTTGTCGATAAGATCTTTGATTGTAATTGATGCCCCGTTAAATCCCCGCCAGATTACATCTGTACAAACGCCTTCTTCATCAGGAGGGTATCCCCCGGCATAATAGGCGCTATTATAAGTCGTGCGCTGCTCCACTTCTTTTCTCGCGGCCATGACTACATCCATTGGATCGACGATGCCGTTTTGATTGCGGTCAGCTCGAGAATAGTCAGCGGGAATTAAAACCTTTTTTGAAAAAGGGTTCTCCAGATGAATGCCGATTGAATCCAATATGATACCATTCCGGAAAAAGAGAATGAATAAAAGCAGAAAACCAAGTATGGCTGCGGAAAATTTTTTTAGCATCATGGTCTCCTTCTGCGTTTTAAGGATTAGACGCCCTTTTTACCAAAAAGTTACATGTTTCATGTTAAGATAAAATTAATAATTAATGAGTGAGGAGATCTAATGGCACATCAATTAGGCATATCCGGGAGCACTATTTTAAGTGAGCGAGAAAAATTTCCGGAGCTTTTTAAAAATAATCTTCAGCATGTTGAGATTGGGGAGTTTCAGGATGAAGATTCTTTCCAGGATTTTATAAAACAGCTGCGTAAAACAGACAGGAGTTTTGGGCTGCATTCGCCGCTTTTACGAGGGCAAAGCAAATATGATCTTATTGAAAAAGTCAGTGTTGAACCCCAAAAGGCTTGGGAACAATTTGAGACTGAAGTGGCGGAGATGTCGCGGATTGGTGCTGAATATATATTGGTGCACTTTCCTTATTTTAAAAAGGAGACAGAAGAAGATCCGGACGCAATGATTGAAGAGGGACTGCAAAAGCTGAGTGTTCTGCAGAAAAAATACGGGCTGACAATTGTGTGTGAACCAAAGCTGGGACTCCAGCGTTCTTCGGCAGGGATTAACTATCTTGACCGTTTTTCTGTGGAGACTTGGAGGAAGTACGGACTCAGCATTTGTATTGATATCGGGGACTACCTGATGGCTGCAGGGGACCAGGCTCTTGAGTATATAAAAAAATGGGTTGAATTTG
Organism: Bacillus sp. ISL-47; assembly: GCF_018613175.1. Taxonomy (NCBI): domain Bacteria; kingdom Bacillati; phylum Bacillota; class Bacilli; order Caryophanales; family Bacillaceae; genus Bacillus; species Bacillus sp. ISL-47. The sequence continues at coordinate 29,602 of NZ_JAGGQS010000082.1, forward strand.
TACGAGTGGCGCATTTGCACAATGTTGAATATCATGGTGAAAAATATATTTGGGTTCCTGTTCATCCAACACATGAAAATGATGGTGAGCATTTTAGAATAAAGCAGCTTTTGCAATTTTTAGCAGAGGAAAGCAAGAATGTATTTTTCGTGATGGAGTATACTCCGCATACGGATCCTCAGGCAATAATGGTGGAAGAAGGATATGATTGGGTGAGCAAAATCATTGAAAAAAGGCCTGTCCGTTAAGGAGCAGGCCTCTTGCATGTGCGCCCGGCATGGGTGCAGTCTATAGGGTGAAAGTCCCGAGCCATGAAGGCAGTAGTAGTGGTTAGCTTAACGCAAGGGTGTCCGT
>NZ_JAGGQS010000083.1:0-27548 GCF_018613175.1 Bacillus sp. ISL-47
TTTGACGTTGAGCCGTTTTTTAAACTAGGAGTGAGGAGTGGTTGATTTCCCTCCAGGATGCTCAAGCTTCCGAGGGGCGGGCGGTAAGCCTCCCTCGGTGCAGGCGCATGTGGGGTCTCACCTGTCCCAAACCTCCCGCTGGACTTTGAATAAACATCCTTGAATCATCACCGCACGAAGGAAATGCGAATGCAGTTTCCAGGAGTCTCGCACATTAAGCTTCAATCAACCAACCTTATTTATCAATGTTTTTATTTACAAAGTCTATTTATCAACAACCTTTTAGAAAAGAGCCTAAATAAAAAAAGGTAAATTATCATAGAATGCAATCCGGAAAAGAAGAATAACATTAAGATTAAAATGTGTATAACAAGTGTCTTGACATGTGTTATCTTTATAGTTGTAAAACGTATACATAGGGGGATAATGATGAGAGCCTTTCTTGATAGAAAAGGGGTTACCCTTTCAGCCAAGGTATATTTTATTGATGCATTAAGCAGTATGGCACTAGGGTTATTTGCTTCATTAATCATTGGGTTAATTATTAAAACAATCGGTGACCAAGCTGGATTTGAATTCTTGACAGAAATGGGCGTATTGGCTATGGGTCTTATGGGTCCTGCCATCGGAGTTGCAGTCGCATATGGATTGAATGCTCCGCCGCTCGTTATCTTTTCAGCAATTGTCAGCGGGGCAGCAGGAGCCGCGCTTGGGGGACCGGCAGGAAGCTTTGTAGCAGCGGTTATTTCAACGGAAATAGGAAAACTGGTCAGCAAAGAAACGAAAATTGATATTATCGTGACACCGCTTGTCACGATAGCTGTGGGTTATATTGTAGCAACATTGATAGGACCTGGAATTGATTACGGAATGAAAAGCTTTGGCAGCCTGATTATGTGGGGTACTGAGCAAAGGCCTATTATTATGGGCATCATTGTTGCTGTGTTAATGGGACTGGCTTTGACAGCGCCAATTTCTTCAGCGGCTATTGCACTCATGCTTGATTTGCATGGACTTGCTGCCGGAGCTGCAACGGTCGGCTGTGCAGCTCAAATGGTCGGCTTTGCAGTCAGCAGCTTCAGGGAAAACAAAGTTGGGGGATTTATAGCACTGGGAATTGGAACATCCATGCTGCAGGTAGCCAATATTATCAAAAACCCCCGGATTCTCATTCCGCCAACTTTGGCAGGGGCGATCCTGGCGCCTTTTGGAACGACCCTATGGCTGATGGAAAATAACGCAGCCGGAGCAGGCATGGGAACAAGCGGGCTTGTTGGCCAGATTATGACTTTTACAACGATGGGGTTTGGTTCGGACATTTGGATGAAGGTAATCGTATTGCATTTTATTGGACCTGCTCTTATTAGCCTGATATTATCTGAATATATGAGGAAAAAGGGTTGGATTCAATACGGAGATATGAAGATCAACACAGGGGGAGAAAAGAAATGAAAAAATTGGAATCAGTAGAACAATTTAACGAAATGCGCGCGAATGGAAAACATATTTTCATGTTTTCAGCTGATTGGTGCCCTGATTGCCGGATTATTGACCCGGTATTACCTGAAATTGAAGCAAAATATAATGAGTATAACTTTATCTATGTAGACCGCGACCAGTTTATTGATCTTTGTATTGAGCTTGATGTATTTGGAATACCGAGTTTTATCGGTTTCAAGGATGGCCAGGAACTCGGCCGCTTTGTCAGCAAGGATAGAAAAACACAGGAAGAAATCGAGAATTTTATTGGAACGCTTGAAAAATAAGCATTTTTTTAAACCCTCCGGCGTCTCTTTTGAGAAGGAGGGTTTTTTAGTGTAAAATGTTTATCGGAACCAATCCCCATAAGGAGGGGCTTATATATGAAAATGGACAGCAAGAAAATGAAGACCGAATTGGAAAAGCGGTTAGCAAAGGAAAATCGTACTTTTTCCTTTGACAGAGAAAAGGACCAGCTCCGCATTGAAAATAAAGACACTGGCAAGGGAATAACCATTTCACTTCCAGGCATCATTGCCAAGTGGCAGGAACAAAAAGAAAAGGCAATTGACGAAGTCGTTTACTATGTTGAGGAAGGGCTTGAAGCGATGGTGGAAGACGCCCAGTTATCGGGGCATGAAAAGAACATTTTTCCCGTGATTCGCTCCACCTCATTCCCAAGTGAATCTCAGGAAGGGGTACCGTTTTTAACGGATGACCACACAGCTGAAACACGTATTTATTATGCGCTTGACTTGGGCAATACCTATCGCCTTATAGACAAACAGCTTATGGAAAAAGAAGGCTGGGTTCCTGAGAGAATTAAAGAAACCGCGCTATTTAATGTTCGGTCTCTATCTACAGATATGAAGACTGATACAGTAGCAGGCAATACCTTTTATTTCTTAAATAAAAATGATGGCTATGATGCAAGCAGGATTCTGAATGAGGCTTTTATAAAAGAGATGGAGCGGAGAATGGAAGGGTCCATGGCCGTGGCTGTTCCCCATCAGGACGTTTTGATTATTGCCGATATTAAAAATGAAACTGGCTATGATATATTAGCCCAAATGACGATGAGTTTCTTCGCAAGCGGCCGGGTGCCAATCACCTCTTTATCATTTTTATATGAGGACGGAGAGTTTGAACCGATTTTCATCTTGGGTAAAAATAAAAAGAAGTAGTTATTTATGGGATCACGATCTGTGATCCCATTTTATTTTCTTCTAAAATAGATTTTGCCTTTACTGGATCCGGAAGATGAGGTTTAGTGATGAAAGCAGGCGGGTAGCTGTCTGTGGGTCGGAAATCCAATATACCAACGAAATTCAGGATATATCAATCAAAAAAGCAACTATATCAAAGAATCGCTTTAATCCCGCCTGGGCAATAAGTCTTATCGTAATCCCTATGAACCTTTCATCAGAAATTGAGTCGAAAGTATGCCTTAAACCTGTAGTTTGTTTGTAAATTTACCCATTCTGCCTTTAAATGGACTCATTCTCGCATTTATTATTCAAAAACGGTGAATACCTGATAAAATAAGAAAGATAGACTAATAAAGTTCTTAATAGAAAGAGTTGATATAAATGAGCTGGATTAAAAAACTTTTCCATATGTTCAAGCACGATGAAGATGAATATGAAAGTATAGAAGAATATGCAGAAGAACGCGGGCAAGAAAATGTACAGCCGCCTAAAAGTTTTAAAGAAAGTACAAGAGAGAGTTCAAGAGAAAGCTCAAGAGATGTTGATGCTAAGGTACTTTATCAGTATCCTAAAGGCCAGTTCCGTTTTCCGGTAATTTCTGACGGTGAAGGCGAAAGCGAGAAAAGAAAGCCGAGACCCCGCCCTCGTCCGGTTGAAAAACAAGAGGCCCCTGCACGAAAGCCAGAAAAGCGGCAGCCTCGCAGTGTCGAACGTGAACACTCTAAAAAACCTGCACCTCCTGCAGCGAGGGAAGAAAAAATATTGACCAGGAATGAAAGGGAGGCTGCTAATAAGAAGAGGCCGTTCCAGCCAACTGAAATTCCGTCACCTATTTATGGATTTGAGAGACGTAATTCAGGTGCTGCAAAAAGTAAATCAGATCATGAACCAAATGAGATTAAACCTAAAGAGCTTACATATGATGAGATTATGCGTAAAATACAGCAGAGACCGCCGCAAAAACCCAAAAGTACTGCAGAAAACGTAAAAAAAGAAGAAAAGGGTGACACCATTTCCGATAAAATGGAAGCCTTTTACACACAAGCAGATACATCGGAAACGGAAGAACATCCAGTAAACAATTATTCGATCGGAGCAGCCTCTGACTTAATGTTTGAAATTCCGGATGAAGAGGGAGAAGAAAAGCCTCATTCTCAAACAAACCATCCCTCAGGGTCAGATGTGCAGGAGGATCTCTCTGACCAGCGAGAATCGAAGTATTTAAACGATGAAGGTGCCAGAACTGTAACAACTCCTAAAAATATAAACTATGCTCAGGCAAACATCAGTAATTTGCTGGAATACGCTCTTTTAGAAGAGGAAGCCTCTAATGTACAGGGTGACAAGCAAGAAATTACAGAAGCGGTTTCTAAGCCAAGAGGGGAAAACCACCATACATCTTTAGATACAGAAGATGAAGTAAGTGTCCCTAAAACTGAGGTGCAAAACGACACTGGTTTTACAGACTTAACTTTTGAAGAGGAAGTGCCGGAGCAATCAAGTGAAACTGGCCACAAACAGGAGGGCGTCAAACTGGATTTCAGGAGTCCTATGGATGAAAATTCGTGGGAAGCCGGGCAAGCAGAGGCAGCAGAAGTAAATCCGAAAGGTTCAGAGCTGACTTCCAAAGTAGAAGAACTGGGTCATATGCCAGAAACCAGCGAACACATACAGCAGGAACCTGAAACAATAGTCCATGAAAAGCCCAAGAAGGAAGAAGAAGTTTGGCATGCAGAAACTTTTGGAGAAGAACAGCCCGATTCTGAAGAACAGCAGGAAGCTGCTATCGAAGAGGAAGCCAAGCCTGAACAATTGGAAGAATATGAACGACCAGTAGACCCTGTAACCGAAGCAATTCATTTATCAAGCGAGCTTGAACAGGGAGCTTCAAACACTGAGCAGCCCGTACAATCAGCTTCATCAGAACAGAAAGATAGTGCGGTACTGGAGCGGGAACCGGCTTCATCTGAATCTGCAAAAGCAGAACCCGCCTCAAAGGTACAGGCACAGGTTGGGACATCAAATGAAGATCAAAAAGAGAAAAAGCCTTCAAACAGAGGCACTATTCCGTTCAACGTTATTATGCTAAACAATGACAGGAAAAAACTAAATCAGCAAAGCGTATCACACAACAAGCCTGCAGAAGACCAGCAAAAAAAAAATAATATCACAGGATTCCCTGCAGAGAGTTTCCAGCAATCCGCTGCAGCTGTAGAGCAAGCTGAGGATCAAGGCCATGTTTATACAGAGGCAGCGCGCCTAGCTGAAGTACCGCCATCACAAGCAGTTGAAGACAAGCAGCCTGAAGCAGCTACTCTCCAAGAGGAAGATGAAATCTCTTTTTACGAGTTTCCGTCCAGAACCCTGCTGACACCGCCTGTAATCAAAGAAGAGACTTCCGATTGGCTGTATGAGCAGGAGCAAATGTTAAACTCAACATTGAAAAACTTCAATGTCAGGGCAAGGGTAGTCAATGTAACGCAAGGGCCTTCTGTTACGAGATTTGAAGTTCAGCCGGAACCGGGTGTTAAGGTGAACAAAATTACGAATCTTTCAGATGACATTAAACTTAGCCTTGCTGCAAGGGATATCCGCATTGAGGCTCCGATTCCAGGCAAGCATACAATTGGCATCGAGGTTCCGAATCAAAGCAGCCGGCCTGTTTTTATCAGTGAGATCATTAGTACGCCGGAATTTCAAAATAGCGAATCTCCATTAACGGCTGTATTAGGGCTTGATATCTCTGGAAAACCGATCGTTACCGACTTAAGAAAGATGCCACACGGATTGATTGCCGGGGCAACAGGTTCGGGTAAAAGTGTTTGCATTAACACAATCCTTGTGAGCTTGCTATACAAAGCCAGCCCTGATGAATTAAAGCTGCTGCTGGTTGATCCAAAAATGGTGGAACTTGCTCCATATAACCGGATCCCTCATCTGGTAAGTCCTGTTATTACAGATGTAAAAGCAGCTACGGCTGCGTTGAAATGGGCAGTCGAAGAGATGGAACGCAGATATGAATTGTTCGCACATGCAGGAGTCAGGGATATAAATCGTTTTAATGAATTGGCAGAGGAGCATAAACGCTACTCAGAAAAATTGCCATTTATGGTCATCGTGATTGATGAGCTGGCAGACTTAATGATGATGTCTCCGGCAGATGTTGAAGAGGCGATTTGCCGGATAGCCCAAAAAGCACGGGCATGCGGAATTCATCTGATTATCGCTACCCAGCGTCCATCCGTAGATGTTATTACAGGGTTAATTAAAGCAAATGTTCCAACAAGAATTGCCTTTTCCGTGTCATCCCAAATTGATTCCAGAACCATTATCGATATAAGCGGGGCTGAGAAACTTCTGGGCCGAGGAGACATGCTTTTCCTTGAAAATGGAACGTCCAAGCCAGTGCGCCTGCAGGGCACATTCGTTTCTGATAAAGAAATTGATGATGTGGTAGCACATGTGCGCAGGGAACGAGATCCCGACTATTTATTTGAACAGGAAGAGCTATTAAAAAAAGCCCAGGTTGTGGAAGAAGAGGATGAGCTTTTTATTGAAGCATGCGAGTTTGTCGTTGATCAGGGAGGGGCTTCTACTTCCAGCCTGCAGAGACGGTTCAAGATCGGTTATAACAGAGCAGCCCGACTGATTGATATGATGGAGAAGCAAGGCTTTATTTCAGAGAATAGAGGCAGCAAGCCAAGGGATGTCCTCATTACCGAAGCCGACCTCGAATCTATACAAGACACTAGTACATTAAATTAATACATGGTATTCTTTACTTGCATGTTTTAAATAATAAATATAACTACTTTTATAAAAAAGAAAGCTTTCACCGCCTGCTGTCCAGCTTTACAGCCTGCCCCTTGAAAACGCCAGGACCAGCAGGCACAATCGCTTTCTTTATTGTTTGTGAGGAGCTTTTGGGATGAAGGAAATTGAGATGAAGGTAAAAGGGGAAATCAAACGTCTGACTAACCAGACCTTTAAATTTGACGAACGTGTTAGGGATGGCTGGTTTTCAGCAGTTTATTTTCTCAAGACTAGGGAAATTGTTAAGAAATACCATGAGGATAAAATCGTAACGATGCAGTTCTTTCAGAAGAATCACGCCGTTTTGTGCGGGACAGATGAAGTGATTGCTCTGCTTAAAACGTTTGCGGATCGTCCGGACGATTTGGAAATTCATTCTTTAAAAGATGGCGATAAGATTTCTCCCTTTGAAACCGTGCTGACGATTACAGGAAAATACCAGGATTTTGGTTACCTGGAAGGTATCATTGATGGGATATTGGCCAGAAGAACTTCGGTCGCAACGAATGTATATAATGTGGTTAAAGCTGCAAATACATCTGGGGTACAAAAACAGGTCATTTTCATGGGAGACCGTGATGACCATTATATTACTCAGGCTGGCGACGGATATGCAGCCTTCATTGGGGGGGCAACAGCACAAGCTACGCATGCCATGAACGAATGGTGGGGCAAGAAGGGGATGGGGACTATGCCCCATGCACTGATCCAAATGTTTGAGGGGGACATCGTAGCTGCCACAAAGGCTTATCAGGAAACCTTCCCTGAAGACGAACTGGTTGCTTTGGTTGACTACAACAATGATGCAATTACTGATTCATTGAAGGTGGCACGAGCCTTTGGAGACGAGCTTAAAGGTGTACGTGTAGATACCTCGAGAACCTTGATTGATCAATATTTCCTAAGGAACCAGCATCTGCTGGGAACGTTTGACCCTCGCGGAGTAAATGCTGAGCTCATATTTGCTTTAAGAAAAGCATTGGATGATGAAGGCTTCGGGCATGTGAAAATTGTGGTTAGCGGAGGTTTTACCGAATCGCGTATCCGCGAATTTGAAGAGCAGGGTGTACCTGTAGACACCTATGGAGTCGGAAGCAGCTTGCTCAAAATCACAACCGGGTTTACCGGTGACAATGTCATGATTGATGGAAAACACGCAGCCAAGGCTGGACGGCGTTATCGTCCGAACCCTCGCCTTGAAAAGGTTGAATAAATTAGGGGCTGGCACAATCAGCAAACCGTAATATTTACAAACAAAGTAAGGAGCATCCTGTATGGATATGGAAGGCTCGATTTTGAACCTTAATTCTTTCCGTGAGACCAAGCAGCTTCAAGGAGAGAAAAATGCAGTTCAACTATATACACTAGCCGGAGATTACACAGAACGGACCGCAAATATCAGGGAGAAGGTCCGGGCAAAGCATCTATTCCGAAAGACGCTCGGCCTTTCACCTGAAGCTGCTTTTACCGCTTTGCAAAATGGAGTATTTCAGAATTGGTTTCTGTTTGACTATAAAACGATCCAAGGTTCCACGATGTTCAGTCTCTTCCTGAAAAATAATTCCCGGCAGCTTTCGGAGCCCGATTTAATCCAAGGGGCTCTCTTTTTAACATCTGCCATGGAACCGATTAGGGTCAAAAAGTTTGATCGTAACGTAATAACCGCTGTTGGGGCAGAACATGAAAGTTCGTTTCAAATGAGGCATATGGATGGCGATCTGCCTGATATGTCAGCTGGCGAATGGTTTTTCATCAGAAAAATTCCGATACAGATGTTTGACATTGCGATGGGGCCTATCTTGCCTATTAAGGATAAAGTTACAGTAGATAGAATGCTGGAAGCCTATTCGGAGGCAAAACTAAAGTTCCCTGAATTAACGTGGAGAGCTTTTTTAAAGACAAATGTTTTATATTTTTTATTTAGGGAATAAATTAGCTGGCAATACGTTACATAGTTTTTATATATAAATAATGTTATAATGATGCAATACATTAAAGTGTGTGTTCATAAAGAGGACTAAAGTTTCCCGCTTTTTGAGCATTTAGCAACACGGTCATTGGAGCATGTCCTCTAAGGGGAGATGCGCAAATTTTGATATATGTCATATACTGTTTTACAGATATACGATGGTTGGAGGTTCTTTATATGACTATTTACCATTTCGTCGGTATTAAGGGGTCTGGAATGAGTGCATTGGCGCAAGTTCTGCATGATATGAATTATCAGGTTCAAGGCTCCGATTTTGAGAAACACTTTTTTACTCAGGTGGCCCTTGAAAAATCAGGAATAAAGATCCTTCCCTTTCAAAAGGAAAATATACAGCCTGGCATGACGGTGATCGCAGGAAATGCATATCCGGACACTCATGAAGAGATTGAGGAAGCAATGAAGCTTGGCTTGCCTGTTGTGCGTTATCACCGTTTTTTAGGTGATTTTATGAAGAAATTCACGAGCATTGCGGTGACTGGAGCTCATGGGAAGACGTCTACTACAGGCTTGCTTGCGCATGTGATGAGAGGCGCAAAACCAACTTCATTCCTTATTGGAGACGGAACGGGCAAAGGGGACGAAGAAGCAGAATATTTTGTGTTCGAAGCTTGCGAATATAGAAGGCATTTTCTTTCTTATTTCCCTGATTATGCGATAATGACAAATATTGATTTTGACCACCCTGATTACTTTGCCAACATTGATGATGTGTTCTCTGCATTTCAGGAGATGTCATGGCAAGTGAATAAAGGGATTTTTGCATGCGGAGATGACGAGCAGCTGCAAAAAATACAGGCTAAAGTGCCTGTCGTATTTTATGGCTTTGGAGAAGATAATGATTTCCAGGCACGCAATGTGGTGAAAACAACAGAAGGGACTACGTTTGATGTATTTGTCCGTAACACCTTCTACGAGACATTCTCCATTGCAGCATATGGAGATCACAATGTTTTGAATTCCCTGGCTGTTATCGCTTTATGCCATTACGAAGAAATTGATGCAAAAATTGTTCAGGAGCAGCTTCTTTCATTTGAGGGTGTAAAAAGAAGATTCTCCGAAAAAAGTGTGGGATCACAGGTCATTATTGATGACTATGCCCACCATCCGACAGAAATTAAAGCTACTGTAGAAGCAGCAAGGCAAAAGTTTCCCGAAAAGGAAGTAGTGGCTGTATTCCAGCCTCATACTTTTACGAGGACTCAAGCGTTTCTTGATGATTTTGCAGCCAGCCTTAATTTAGCCGATAAAGTCTATCTTTGCGAAATTTTCGGCTCTGCCCGTGAGAACCACGGAAAGCTTACGATTGATGATTTAAAAGCTAAAATACCAGATGCAGAGATTCTGAGCGAAGAAGAAACAGCCGTTTTAAAAAATCATGAAAATGGCGTAATTATGTTTATGGGAGCCGGCGATATTCAAAAGTTCCAGCAGGCATATGAAAACCAGCTATAAAAAAAAGGATGCGCCATTTGGCAGCATCCTTTTTTATTTAGACTGTTTTTGCTATTTACCAAATGAAAAGAGCGGTTTGATTTCCGCTCCAATCAATTTATTTATCAACTGATTGCTTTCACAAACACCTATTAAACAACAAACCTTAGAGAAGTGCCTTTATTTATTTCAAATTCTCAGGATTTAGTGCTTCCAGTTCAGGAATCACAAATCGGCCGTCTTTGCGGATTAACACATCATCAAAATAGATTTCCCCGCCGCCATAGTCAGGGCGCTGGATATTAACCATATCCCAATGAATGTTGGATTTATTGCCATTATATGCTTCGTCATAGCATTGGCCTGGTGTGAAGTGGAAGCTGCCGTCAATTTTTTCATCGAATAGGATATCCTGCATTGGATGAAGAATATACGGATTTACACCGATTGCAAATTCACCGACATATCGTGCGCCTTCATCTGTATCAAAGATTTTATTAATTCGTTCGCTGTCATTGGCTTCCGCCTCAACAATTTTCCCGTCTTTGAATGTTAGCTTTACATTTTCGAAAGTAAATCCATGGTATGGAGACGGAGTGTTATATGTAATAACACCATTAACTGAATCGCGTACCGGAGCCGTATAAACCTCCCCGTCTGGAATATTCATTTGGCCCGAACACTTGATAGCGGGAATGTCTTTAATAGAAAAGGACAAATCTGTTCCAGGCCCAGTAAGTTTAACCTTATCGGTTTTATTCATCAATTCCACAAGATTGTCCATTGCTTTGTCCATTTTACCGTAATCCAAATTACAAACATCAAAGTAGAAGTCTTCAAATGCTTCCGTGCTCATTTTAGCTAATTGGGCCATGGAAGAGTTAGGATAGCGCAGAACAACCCATTTTGTCTTTGGCACACGAATTTCTCTATGAACTTTTTTTCCGATTGTGGAACCATGAATTTTCATTTTATCATCAGGCACATCTGCATGTTCGTTAATGTTATCTCCTGAGCGGAGCCCTATGTATGCATCCATTTTGGCCATCACATTGGCTTCAAACTCAGCCATCATATTAAATTGTTCCTCCTGTGCTCCTAAAAGAAGGGAACGGTCAACCTGGTGGTCTTTTAATAAAACAAAAGGGTATCCACCTGCCGCATATGCTTCTTTCACAAGGGCGGTTACCAGTTCTCTTTGCAGTCCGAAATTTTCAATTAGGACTTTCTCGCCTTTTTGCAGCTGGACAGAATAATTGATCAGATTCTTAGCAAGCATTTCTATACGAGGATCTTTCATCGCCTAAATCCCTCCAAAAATTATTTTTTCCGACAAATCTTATTGTAACCGAAATTAAGATTTTGTTGAATCTTTTCCAACTATGCTAAGATTTACTTTGATAAGAGAAAATAGGAATAATAGAAGGATATTGGTTACTGGAAATGGAATCTAATAATGTACGCCTGGTTTAGAGGCAGTGCATCTGGGTAAAAAGTTAGTATACAGAAAACCGGAGGTGTATGAAATGGAAATTATTTTATATTTGAGTGTGGCAGTAATTGCTATCGCGTTCCTAGTTTTAGTCATTTACTTGGCCAAAACATTGAAATCTTTACAGGGAACATTGGATAATGTATCTCACACGCTGGCAGGTCTTGAAAAGCAATTGGATGGAGTTACAAAAGAAACAACGGTCCTGCTACATAAGACCAATACGTTGGCAACAGACATTCAGCAAAAGTCTGAAAACCTGAACAGTGTAGTGACCGCGGTTAAGGAAGTTGGGGACTCTGTCCGCAGATTTAACGGATCTATTCAGAAAATTACATCTTCAGTAAACACACAGCTTGAACAAAATAAAGATAAAATCTCACAGGTGGTACAGTGGAGCAATGTTCTTCTTGAAATTAAGGATAAGTGGAAAATGAGAAAGGATGACCCTTATCAGTATAATGTCGAGGAGAAACAAATGCTTCCGCCCGAACGCCAAAGAGAGAGAGCAAGGTACTAGAAATCGAGGAGGAAAAAGAATGAATAGCCAGGACCGTAACCAGTTTGAGGTAAACCAGACAAAATCAGAGGAAAATATCAATACGAAAGACTTTATGATCGGCGCTTTAATAGGAGGCATGGTTGGCGCTGCAACCGCCCTGTTCCTTGCTCCTAAATCTGGTAAAGAGCTACAGAGCGACCTAAACGAGAAAGCGTCAGTCTTAAAAGAAAAATCAGGCCAATTTCGTGAAACAGCAATGACAAAGGGAACAGAGCTTGCGACAGTCGCAAAAGAAAAAACAAATGCTCTCACCCAAACAGTTACAAAGCAGTCAAATGAAATAGTCAATAAAGTGAAAAGTATGAAGGAAAGCCAAAATGCCAATGGACAGGCTTCTGAAAATGGTGCTGCTGAAGGAGCCAGTGATTTGGCTTCAGAGAGCATTAATGCTGAAGGATATCAGCCAGAAGGCAATGCACCAGTAAATGATGCAGAAATTCAAATGAAGCTTGAGGAAACAAAACAGGCCTTTGACGAAACTGAACAAAAGTATAATCAATAAATTTGTCTTAAAAACGGTGAAGTGATACTATTACTTCACCGTTATTTTTTTTGGATAGAGTTCCGGCGCCGGTGCTTTTCTAATTGAGGAGGTAGTAAGATGATAAAATTTGATAGCAATGAAGCATTTGATCAAGCCGTTAAGTCAGGAGAGCAGCTGCTGCTTTTAAAACACAGCTCAACATGCCCGGTCAGCGGAGCGGCTTATGAAGAATACGAAAGCTTTGCAAACGAGCATAAAGATTTGAACATTTATTATTTGGTTGTCCAGGAGGATCGCCCGTTATCCAATCATATCGCGGAAACTTTTCATATTAAACATGAATCCCCCCAAGCCATTTTGTTTAATAACGGGGATGTGGCATGGCATGCTTCCCATTGGAAAATCACATATGATTCACTCCAGAAAGCGTTAGACGAAAATAAATAAACATCCGAATTTAAACGGCACCCCCAATTGTTAGACTCATCCAACAGTTAGAGGTGCCGTTTTTTATATAGGCTTTAGATTCGAGTCCTTCTTATTAATAGCAGGCCAGACAATTTTGAGATCATCGCCCGGTTCAATCGGGTCATGAAAAGTCGTTTTTTCCCCATTTCTTAATAGAATAAATTTGCCGGTTGAATCCGCAGGCATTTCTATCTCTACATGGTTAAATAAATCCTGGAAAATAAATGGGCTTATTTTTTTGTGTATAACTGTAAGTACATCCCCATCATAAATGCTGTCATTCTCCGATAGGGCTGTTCCTTGTCTTTGAAACTCAGTCATGGTTCTGGAAATCTTTATCCTCTTGCCATTGAAAATAACAGGGATACTTTGCGATAGTATTAGCTGTTTTAAATTAGCTATTTCTTTTACGGTTGGTGTACCTCTTTTTTCAATCAAAAGAGTGTCTCCATGTTCTACCGTATGATGAGGTTTTACCTCCAGGCCGTTACGAAGAATTCTCCCCGAAAGGCGCGGCAAAAAGGTTTCTTTTCCATTCATATTGAACCGAAAGGGCTTTAGCTCTTTTAGCAGTTCTCTTAAGCTTAAGGCATTTAAGGTTTCTTCCACTGTTTCAGGAATTCTGCAATCGATTTTATCTCTATCCCTTAAAACCTGATCAGCTGCAGCAGGTACACCATTACATGTGATTTCAGCCTGGATGGTATGGTTTTGGCTATTAATGGTCACAGACTTAACAGGAATATCGTCAATTAGATCCCTGATCCGTACTTCAGCTGGAAGACCGTCCCTGCCTCTTTCAACTGTAATTTGATCTCCAGTTGCAACTTGTTCATCCAATGAGCTTAAAATCCCATTCCGTAAAATAGCTGGAGCTTCTCCATGACCGCCCGGGATTGTTATGTTTTGTGCGTTTACACTAACAATCATAGCAAGGCCTGGTTTTCCATATAATTTATTCATTTTAATGCCTGCGGCCAAAAGACAATCTCCTACTGTAAGTCTTTTAACCTCAAATAGGCGGACTGGCTGCTCGTTGACGTAGACAGTACAATAATGGACAGGAGACTTTTGTGCAGCAATGGCAATCCCGATTGGCGTGACAAGTTCTGGTCCTTGCTTAATTATGTCCGAGACACTCAGCCCATTAATAGCATCTATCCCCCGGATAGCCACTCTATTCTCAGGAAGGCCCAGTTTACGGGCTATTCTGGAAGGAAGATCCGGCGTTAAGCTCCCGCCTCCTATGAGCATAACGGCTTTAGGGGGCCTGTTATTTAAACTAAGGATTTCATTGCATATGGAATCTGCCAGACGGTCTAATGCCGGGGAAATCAGTTCGACAACATCGTCTTTGTTGACCTCCGTTTCAAATCCAAGAATATCTGTAACTGCAATCGTATCATGGACAAGAAGGTCTCTTTTGGCTTTTTCAGCTAACGGAAAATCCAATAGGAGCTGATCGCTGACAGCCTCCGTTATTTCATCGCCTGCTACAGGCACCATGCCATAGGCAATAACGGTTCCCATGTCTGTAATGGCAATATCCGAGGTACCGGCCCCAATGTCTACGAGGGCCACATTCAATCTCCTCATGGACGGCGGGATGAGCACATTAATCGCTGCAATTGGCTCAAGGGTTAAAGCCTCCATTTCCAGCCCCGCTCTGTGGAGGGCTGAAATAAGTGATTCCACTACAACCTTTGGCAAAAAAGTAGCGATAATTTCAACTGAAGCCTCTTCTCCCTTCTGGTCAATTAAATTGCCGATTTCTTCCCCATCCAGGCGGTAGTAAAGAACAGAATAACCTACACAATAATAATAATAGCTTTTTTCAATTTCATGTTTTTCGGCGACGATTGCCTGTGCCTGCTGAACAGCGCTTAATTCAAGATGAAGGATATCCTGTCTTTGCAGCATGGGTTTTCCGCTAATATTAATGGAAGCTTCAGCCCTCTCTGTTCTTAGAGCTCTTCCAGCAGCAGCTACACATACCTTTTCCAGCGGGCCGTGTTTTGTTTCAAGTTCATCCTTGATTTCTGATATAATCCTTGAAACAGCTAAAACATCATGGATTTGGCCGTCCAGCATTGCCCGTTCAACATGCTCCTTTATTACAATATCTTTAGCATGATACTGGCCCTCGTGTTCTTCAAGAATAATGCCAACCACAGAACGCGTACCGATATCGAGTGAAAATAGCTTTTTTTGTTCGTACAAAGCGATACACCTTCTTTGTTTTATGCCATAAAATGGCTTAATGACGCTTTATTACTTAAAAGCGTTTAATTAATAAAGATATTTTTCGTGACATGTCTGAATAATTCATATATAATAACCCTAATTATAAAAAATGTATCACATATCAAGATGCCGTAAAAGAGAAAGAATGGAAATGTTTAACTTGGCGAATGATAAAATATATTCGCTCTATGCATGTTTCTTATCAAAAAATTGCGGCTCTAATTTAGATTTGAAAGGAAGGGACAGGAAATGAGCAATAATGAGCTAGATAAACTGCGGGATCGAGTAGATGAGCTGAATCTTCAGCTGTTATCATTGATCAATGAAAGAGCAGAACTTGTTCAAGAAATCGGAAGAGTAAAGGAAACACAAGGGGTTTATCGTTATGATCCTGTCCGCGAACGCGATATGCTGGACTTGATTAAAGAAAATAATGACGGTCCATTCGAAAACTCTACGATTGAGCATATGTTCAAGGAAATTTTTAAAGCAGGCCTTGAGCTTCAAAAAGATGATCATCGAAAAGCGCTTCTTGTTTCACGAAAAAAGAAGCCTGAAAATACAATTGTTGATTTAAAGGGAGAAAAGGTGGGAGACGGCAACCCTCATCTAGTATTTGGCCCTTGTGCAGTTGAGTCTTATGAACAAGTAGCAACAGTTGCCGAGGCTGTTAAAGCGAAAGGCCTTAAACTTCTGCGCGGCGGTGCTTATAAGCCTAGAACATCTCCATATGATTTCCAGGGACTGGGCCTGGAAGGATTAAAAATATTAAAGAGAGTGGCAGATGAATATGATTTGGCTGTGATTTCTGAAATTGTAAGCCCGAATGATATTGAAACTGCTGTCAACTATATTGATGTAATCCAAATTGGCGCAAGAAATATGCAAAACTTTGAACTTTTAAAAGCAGCCGGTGCTGTAAATAAGCCAGTTCTATTAAAACGCGGTATTGCAGCAACCATCGAAGAATTCATTAATGCAGCAGAGTATATTATGTCACAAGGAAATGGACAGATCATTCTTTGCGAGCGCGGAATTCGCACATACGAGCGCGCAACGCGAAATACCCTGGATATCTCTGCAGTTCCAATTCTGAAACAGGAAACACATTTACCTGTACTTGTTGATGTTACGCATTCAACGGGACGAAGAGATTTGCTGCTGCCTGCTGCTAAAGCAGCATTGGCAATTGGAGCGGACGGCGTAATGGCGGAAGTGCACCCGGATCCAGCCGTTGCCCTGTCAGATTCAGCGCAGCAAATGGATCTTAACCAATTTGATCACTTTATGTCTGAACTGCAATCCTCGGCTTTGCTAAGAGTATAAATGTAATGCATCGAGCCTTCTGTTAATCAGCAGAAGGCTTTTTCATGTGCGATAAACGAAATTCAAGCTTTTTTTCAAAAAATCAAGCCTTGACATTGCGGCAAATCCTGGACTGTCGTATGATTAGATACATAATTAAACATGTGTATCCAATCACAAAATAGGATAAAAAATGAGTAGGTTATGAAAGGTTGCTGTAAAATATAAAGTAATAGAAGTGACCGCTATACGAGAAGGAGTGACAGTCATAATGAATGTAACAATATACGATGTGGCAAGAGAAGCGAATGTTTCCATGGCAACGGTTTCTCGTGTCGTAAATGGTAATCCGAATGTAAAGCCCGCAACAAGAAAGAAAGTAATGGAAGTGATCGACAGGCTTGGGTATCGTCCAAACGCTGTAGCCCGCGGACTGGCAAGCAAAAAAACAACAACTGTCGGCGTTATTATACCCGATATCTCGAGTACCTTTTTTGCAGAACTGGCTAGGGGTATTGAAGATATCGCAACGATGTACAAGTACAATATCATTTTGAGCAACTCTGATCAAAATGTCGAGAAAGAGCTGCATTTGCTTAATACTATGCTTGGAAAGCAGGTAGATGGCATTGTGTTTATGGGAGGCAATATTACTTCAGAGCATGTTGAGGAATTTGAAAAGTCCCCGGTTCCGATTGTTCTTGCGGGGTCTATTGAAGAGTCCGGCAAGATTCCATCCGTTAATATTGATTATGAAGAGGCTGCTTTTGATGTAGCGAAATCTTTCATTGAAAAAGGCCACAAAGAAGTTGCGATTGTTGTTGGCCCTCTCCGTGAACCAATCAATAAAGAAAAGAAACTGGCAGGCTATAAGCGTGCGCTGGAAGAAGCTGAAGTTACCTATCGCGAGGATCTGGTCGTTGAAGGAGATTATACGTATGACTCAGGAATAGAAGCCTTTGAAAAGCTCTTGGAAGCTGATCCAAGGCCAACAGCGATCTTTGCGGGATCAGATGAAATGGCCTTGGGAATTGTCCACGGAGCGGAAGATAAAGGCTATAAAATTCCTGAGGATTTTGAGGTCATCAGCTCCGATAACACCCGGTTAGCATTAATGGTACGTCCTCAGCTGACTTCTGTTGTACAGCCGTTATATGACATTGGGGCCGTTGCGATGCGCCTTCTTACTAAATTGATGAATAAAGAATCAGTGGATGAACAAATTGTCGTACTTCCTCACCGAATTGAAGAAAGAGACTCAACAAAATAACCAAACTGCCGATATAAAGGATAGAAAAGATGAACGCCTTACATTTTAGAGTGGAAGGCGTTCTTCCATTTATCTATTTATTACGATCATTTGGGTACAAGCCCAGGCATTATGCAACCGATCAGGGAGAGAGAATATGAGGAAGTTTGATGTATTGACGCCAGCGGGGCTGTTAATTGGCCTGGCAATGCTTATCTTTGGGATCGTTTCGAATGGAGGAACTAGTGGTTTCTTCTCGTTTATTGATCCCTCTTCCATGCTGATTGTTTTAGGCGGTCTAATAGCCGGGCTGCTTGTAAGTTTTCCTTTAAAAGATATCAAGCATATGGCTACTGTTATTAAGCAGGTCTTCTCCAGCGAAGAACAAAGTATAGGCAGGCTTATTGGAATATTTGTGCGCCTTTCCGATCGCGCCCGCCGGGAAGGGCTGTTATCGCTTGAAGCTGAAGTGGAAAAGGTGGATGACGCTTTTATCCGAAAGGGAATTTATCTTGCCGTTGATGGAATCGAGCCCGATGTCATAACGGATATTATGGATGCTGAGATCACAGCGATGGAAGAAAGGCATCGAAAAGGCAGAAGCATTCTTGAGAAAGCAGGGGAATATGCTCCCGCTTGGGGGATGATTGGGACGCTGATTGGTCTTGTTCTCATGCTGAAAAATCTCAATGATCCTTCTACACTGGGACCTAATATGGCTATTGCCCTATTAACAACTTTATATGGCTCGCTGCTGGCCAATCTGGTTTTTCTTCCAATGGCAGCAAAACTGGCTTTAAAGACAGAAAGAGAAGTATTTTTAAAGCAAATCATTATTGAAGGGGTAATTGGGGTTCAATCTGGACAGAATCCAAAAATCCTTGAAGAAAAGCTAAGTGCGTTTCTATCTTCCGAAGAACGCAGAGCATTGGAAGCAATCATCAACGAAGGTGAGGCACTGGAATATGAAGCTTAGGCGAAGGCCTCCTGAGCCAGCTAAGGGTGCCCCTAGGTGGATGGTTACATTTTCAGATCTAGTTACACTGATTTTGGTATTTTTTATATTGCTATTTTCCATGTCGCAGATTGACATGATTAAATTTAAAGCAATTTCCGAATCATTCCGTGATAGGCAGGTGCTCGATTTCTACCCTTCTATTATACCCAATGAGCACCCCGCAAGCATGGAACTGGACGATCAAATTCCAAGTGAAAAAGGAGACTCACTTGATCAGTTATTAATGGAAATCCAGACATTCTTAGATCAAAATGGCCTGGAAGATGTTATTGTTGCAAACAGAACCGAACGCGGTGTGGTACTTGTTCTGCAGGAACAGGTGTTATTTGAATCTGGAGAAGCCAGCCTAATTGATCGCTCCTATCTATTTCTGGATAAAGTCGGCACAGTCTTAGCCAGCATGCCAAACCTGGTAAAAGTGGAAGGCCATACTGATAACCGGCCGATTACGACATACAGATATCCTTCAAATTGGGAGCTGTCTGCAGCCCGGGCCAGCACAGTGATAAGATACTTAACTGAAAACCATAATCTTGAGAACCGCAGGTTTATTGCAGTTGGCTACGGGGAGACCCGACCGGTAGTCCCAAATTCCGGACCGGAAAATTGGGAGAAAAACCGCCGGGTAGAAATCATTATTTCTGATCCGAAATATGATGAAGAAAGATAAATAAATAATTGACTCCTGGTCTGGCATTTGCCAGGCTTTTTTATTTGGAAATACGAGGGATTGCCTTTGGCCTGTATTTAGCTGAATATGGCCGGTAAATGCTTTACCTTCGGCCGATAAAATAGAAAAAGGCTGGCATCCGGTTCTAATACAAGCCAGCCGTTTGTCAGCCTTTTTATTTACATAGACTCTGTCATTTTCCTGTTTCGGATGGGATAAAGAACTTTGTCCAATGTTTGGGCGTTCTTTTCAGTTATCTCACTTTTACGGGGGATTGGCGGATAAAGATCATCAGGATCATCCCACTGAAGGGGAAGGGGCACTGGAGCGTGCTTTTTCCAAGTGTTTACCCATTCGGCAGGCAGGCTGCCATAAGAATTTGAGTTTTCAGTCATTTCAAGCCAAATCAAGGCCCAGGCCCTGGGTACTACACGCCAAATATCATAGCCCCCACCGCCGACAGCGATCCATTTTCCATCACAGTACTCATGGGCAATTTCATGTGCCAGTTTAGGGATCTCCCTGTATATTTTCATGGTTGAGGACAAATGAGTAAGCGGGTCCAAATAATGTGAATCTGCACCATTCTGGGTGAGAATCACGTCAGGCTTAAAGAATTCGGCTACCTCTCGAAAGGCTGTCCGGTAGGCATGGAGCCAGGAATCATCTTCTGTAAAAGCATCTACTGGTATATTAAAAGAAAAGCCGTATCCTTTTCCTTGTCCCCGTTCATTTATATTGCCTGTGCCCGGAAATAAATACCGTCCTGTTTCATGGATGGATAATGTACATACATCAGGATCATCATAAAACGACCATTGCACACCGTCTCCATGGTGTGCATCTGTATCGACATACAGTACCTTGGCTTTGTATTTTTCCTGAATATATTTAATGGCAACAGAGGTATCATTATATATGCAAAAGCCTGATGCTTTTCCGCGAAAACCATGATGCAGCCCTCCGCCGAGGTGGAGAGCATGCTTTGCCCGTCCGCTCATGACGGAGTCTACGGCAGCCAGAGTCCCTCCTACCAGCAGCGAGCTTGCTTCATGCATATTTGGAAAAATAGGTGTATCCTCAGTCCCCAATCCGTAATTTTCCCCTATATCTTCAGGAAGCTGTCCCTGGCCGGCCAGTTTAACAGCGTTCACATAGCTTGGATCATGGATCAGGTGGAGTTCTTCATCGGTAGCTGGGCGAGGAGGAACAATTTGATGATCCTCAATCGCTTTCATATTTTTTAGCAAATCGAGTGTCAGTTTGAGCCTAACCTGGTTAAAAGGATGGTTTTTGCTGAATTTGTAGTTCAGCAGTTCTTTTGAATATACAAAGACTGAATCATGAGTCATAGAGAAATCCCCGGCAGGTTAGGCCATAATACTTCAAAGCCGGCTTTTTTCAAATCTTCAATAACAAAAGTCGGATTCATGGTTTGAACTCTTAACACCAGAATTTTAAACTTCTCATCCTTTTTATCCGGATAAACAAGGACACTCTGAATATTTGCTTTCCTTTTGCAAATGACTTCTGTAACTTCGAAAAGCATGCCAGCCCTATTAGGCACCTTTACTTCTATCTGGGACCCCGGCTGATGAGCGCCTGTCAATTGGACCAGGGTGTGAAGAAGGTCTGTTTCAGTCACAATCCCAACAAGCTTGCTATCTTTTAATATAGGAAGACAGCCTATACGGTGCTCATAGAAAATAGCAGCAATTTCTTCTGCAAAATCAAGGGGATGCCCCGTAATGATTTCTGTTTTCATAATTGTTTCCAAAGGCTTTTGAAGATCTTCCTTAAATAATTCTGTATGAAAAATAGATGGTGTGGCATCCCGAATATCCCTGTCTGTGACAAGGCCCACCAGGTTATTAGCATTATCAGTTACGGGCAAGTGGCGTACTTTATTTGCATTCATTATTTTTATGGCGTCGGCTATACTGTCATCCTTTGTCAGTGTAGTGACATCCGTCTTCATAATTTCTTCAACAATCACTTTTAGAGCCTCCTTAATAGAACTATATGGAGTATCCCTGCTCCCCGGCCAGCCAAATAATAAATAGGCCTGAGCTGGAGTAGGACAAAGCGTATTTTTTAACATTGAAGCAATTTTTCATGCTACTGCTGACACTTCATCAATACATAAAACGGTTCATAAAGCGCAGACGGTCGAATTGCTGGACTGATTCCTGATCTACTCTTTTGCCGATCCTTGCCATCAGGCAATTTGCTGGATGTGAGCTGATTTCCGGATCGTCTGTTGCGTACCATTCCAGGCCGCCGGCATTCATCATTTTCTCCATGATTTTCCTGTATTCCCAAACATTCAGTCCTGTTCCTTTTAGATCCCAATGCCAGTAGTATTCTGTTGTAATAATGATGTAGTCCTCCATCGCATCATCCATCATTGAGACCTTTAATAGGTTCTTTCCTGTTCCAGAACCGCGGAATGCCGGTATCACTTCAATGGCGCCAAGTTCTATTAAATTATCCATCTTCCCCTCAGACCACCGCTCAAGGGGATCCGGATACAAATAAGTTACATAGCCGACAATGGTGTGCCGGTCTCTGGCGATTAAAATTCTTCCCTCCGGCAATCCGGCAATTTCAACCAAAGCCTTATGCTGCTGGGCTGGAGGCCTGAAAGCTACCAGGTCTTTATGAAACTCGTAATCTGCGAGTTTTTCCGGTGTGATTGGCCCCTCAATTATTAAATTTCCATTGGCTGTTTTTAATTCTTTAGCATTGTACGTTTTTTTATGTTCCATTTATTCACCGCCTAAAAGACATGATCAATGTATTATCTATTATACATAAAAACGATTAATATAAAGCGCTTTCACATAATTTTCTGGGTAATTTGAAAAAACTTTGTGACAATTTAAGGGAATGATGCATATGAATTATTTTTCAGCACCAATATTTTAAAAATTGAGAAAAAATAATATTTATACTATAATAATATCAAATCACAAAAAAGGGGGATATCAATATATGAAAGTGGAAGCGCTACCAGTGACACAAGGGAAGTTTAATTTAAAAAGCTATGATGAGTTATATGAGAATTTTAACTGGGCGGACGTGGAAAAAGAGTTTTCCTGGAAAGATACAGGCCGAATGAATATGGCCTATGAGGCAATCGACCGCCATGCGGAATCCTTCAGAAAAAATAAGATTGCCCTGTACTATCGTGATGGGCAAAGGAATGAAAAATATACTTTCAAAGAAATGAAAGAACTTTCCAATAAAGCAGGAAATGCTTTGAAGACATACGGCGATGTGGAAAAAGGGGACAGGGTGTTTATCTTTATGCCTCGTTCCCCTGAACTCTATTTTGCTGTTTTGGGAGCCATCAAGCTTGGTGCGATTGTCGGGCCATTATTTGAGGCTTTCATGGAAGGAGCTGTCCGTGACAGACTTGAAGACAGTGAAGCAAAAGTTCTAATCACTACTCCTGAGCTTCTGGAACGTGTTCCGGTTGATCAGCTTCCAGCTCTAAAGCATGTTTTTCTGGTTGGAGATAATGTAGAGGAAACAGGTCCATATGTTGACTTCAAGAAAAGAATGGCTGAAGCAAGCCGAAAGCTTTCTGTTGAATGGGTTGACGGAAATGACGGATTAATTTTACATTACACTTCCGGTTCTACCGGTAAGCCAAAAGGTGTGCTTCATGTACATAATGCTATGATTCAGCACTACCAGACGGCTAAATGGGTATTAGATCTTAAGGAAGAGGATGTGTATTGGTGCACGGCCGATCCTGGCTGGGTTACAGGTACTTCCTATGGAATTTTCGGTCCATGGCTTACAGGAACTTCTAACCTGATTGTTGGGGGAAGATTCAATCCTGAGACATGGTACAAGATGATTGAAGAGTATGGCGTAACAGTTTGGTACAGTGCCCCAACAGCTTTCCGCATGCTGATGGGTGCAGGGGATGAAGTTGTTAAGAAGTTTGATTTGGGCAGCCTGCGCCACATTTTGAGTGTTGGCGAGCCCTTAAATCCAGAGGTAGTCAGATGGGGCATGAAGGTGTTCAATCTGCGCATTCATGATACATGGTGGATGACAGAAACAGGTGCACAGTTGATCTGCAACTATCCTTGCATGGAAATTAAGCCAGGCTCCATGGGCAAGCCAATACCAGGTGTCAAAGCAGCCATTGTTGATGACCAGGGAAATGAACTGCCGCCAAACCGCATGGGCAACCTTGCCATTAAAAAAGGCTGGCCTTCCATGATGAGTACGATCTGGAATAACGAGCAAAAATATGAATCTTACTTTATGCCTGGTGACTGGTATGTATCCGGTGACTCAGCATATATGGACGAAGATGGCTATTTCTGGTTCCAGGGACGTGTGGATGACGTAATCATGACATCCGGTGAACGTGTAGGTCCGTTTGAAGTAGAAAGCAAGCTAATTGAGCACCCGGCTGTTGCAGAAGCTGGCGTAATCGGAAAACCGGATCCGGTCCGCGGAGAAATTATTAAAGCGTTTGTAGCATTGCGAGACGGCTATGAGCCAACTGAAGAATTAGTGGAGGATATCCGCCAGTTTGTTAAGAAAGGCCTTGCAGCCCATGCTGCACCACGCGAAATTGAGTTCCGCGATAAGCTTCCAAAAACTCGAAGCGGTAAAATTATGCGTCGCGTCCTAAAAGCCTGGGAACTAGACCTCCCAACTGGCGACTTGTCTACAATGGAAGACTAATAGAGAAAGAGAAAGAACCGCTTGGCAGCGGTTCTTTTTTGTTTTTGCAGCAAGTCGATTACTTAGGTAATTGTGAACTTCGCGTAAAAAACGGGAAGACTTGCGAACAAAGGGTGAAATTTACGAACTAACGATCAAAACTAGCGAACAAATTTTAAATTTAGCGAATGAACGGCAAAAACTAGCGAATAAATAGGAATTCAGCTAGCAGGGTGTACAGAACACTAGTCAATACCCGGTTTAAACAATAAAAAAAGCTGACTTTCGAGCCTGTACTGGCTTGAAAATCAGCTTCACTCTAAAAATATTTAATTAGTCTGTACTATCTTCTCCGCCTCCATCACCAGGTTCTTCTGGCTTTTCAGGATCCGGTTTTTCTTCGGCTGGAGGGTCTGCAGGTTTTTCTTCTTTGGGTTTCTCTTCTTTCGGTTTTTCCTCTTTAGGCTTTTCTTCCTTCGGTTTTTCTTCTTCCGGCTTTTTACCGATTTCCACAACGTTTGAAGGCTGGGATTCCTTGCCCGCAATATCAACGGCTGTTACGTGTATAGCACCATTTCCAGCCATGAAATTTAGAGAAGAGCCAGATTTAATAGTAGCGACTTTTTTGCCGCCGCTATAGACACGGTAGCCAATTACATCTTTTTCAGGATGCGCACCCCATGTAACCGTTTCGCCTGAAGCTTTTATGCTTAGGGCTGCAGGGGCTCTGCCGTTATCCTCAAGCTTATTGCCAGTAGTCAGAACACTTTTCCAGCGCTCTTTATTAGGAATAAGGTCGCTAGGATTTGCTTTAATGCCAAATAATTTTTCGATATACTCGGGATTAAGTACCAATCCTGGTTCTGTAAATTCTTCAGGAGTTGATTCCAGAGCCATATATTTTTTGTCGCCAATTCTCACAAGTTTGCCATTGCCTAGGCTATCATCCACTTTTGTTGGAACAAACTTTGCGTTAAATAGATCTGTTTCAACAAGGCCAGCTTTTGAGCACGCCTCAGAAGGCAGAAGACCCGATATAGCACAGAAGGATCTTCTTACAATTCCTCCAGGCATTTTAAAGTTCGCGCTTGGATCGACTAGATCCGGGGCAACGTCATAAGCAGCATTCATTAGGTCTGCCCATAGGTAATTATTCCGCAAACTGTAGCTTAATGGACCAGGAGCTTTCAGAGATTTAGGGGTATCATACCCGGACCATATGCCAAATGTGACATTTGGGTTGGTTGCTACAAACCACGCATCGTAGAAGTCTACACCTGTTCCTGTTTTTCCTGCCCAGTCTGAACTGAATTTCAATCTGTTTTTCACGGAAGTAGCTGTTCCGCTGTTAATAACATCCCGCATCATATCAATTGTTAAGTAAGCCGTCTGCGGACTGAATACATCCACAGGCTTAACTTCATGGTGATAAATATCCTTGCCGTTTTTATCAGTGATTTTTTCAATCATATATGCATCGATAAATTTACCATCATTGGCAAAGGTGCTGAAAGCATTGGTGTTCTCTTCAACTGTTACCCCATATTCCAATGAGCCAATAGCTGTGGACAAATTCGTATAGTCCGGTCCAATAAGCGAAGTAAAGCCCATCTTTTCCAGGAAATTAGCAGGTCTTTGTCCGACAATATCCTTATATAGCTTAACAGCCGGCACATTGTAGGAATACTTTAAAGCTTCTCTGGCTGAAACCAGACCGCTATACGTTCTGGTATAGTTATTTGGCCAAGGTCTGTTCAATCCTGGAGCAAGGTATAATGGCACATCCGGTAAAATTGTTCCGGGAGCTGACTTTCCCAGCTCCATTGCAGGTGCATAGACAAGCAGCGGCTTCATGGTTGAACCATTTTGTCTTACAGCGTTTGTAGCATGGTTCAATTGTTCGCGTTTGTGATCGCGTCCGCCGACAAAGCTGATAATTTTTCCCGTCTTATTTTCAATTAAAATAGCACCGACCTGTACAGGTTCCATGATTTGCTTGTTCTCACCTGTTTCAGGGTCCTTAACTGTCTCTGGTTTGTCAGGTCCGTAATAAGGGTAGTTATCTTTTACCTGCTGCATTTTATCATATATGTCTTTGTTAATCGTCGTGTGAATCTGATATCCATTCTGGCGGATTGTCCGGTCTGCAAGGGTTTTATACTCCTCTCGCAGTGCGTCATCTTCTTTTAAGTCCTGCTCTTCATAACCATCGTTTTTCGCTAGAATCTTGGTCATGATGTTTACGGCACGCTCTTCAATTTCAAATGTTAAGTACGGATATTTTTCTAAAGGACTTGCTGAAGGATCTGCAAAATCCTTTGTCAAGTCGTAAGCCAAAGCTTCTTCATATTGTTTTTGGTTAATCTTGCCATCGTCGTACATTCTTTTTAGAACGGTTTTCATCCTTGAGAATCCTGGTTCCAGATTCTCCTTAACTGTTCCTTCCCTTGTAAAAGGAGTATAGCCGAATGGGCTCTGCGGAAGCCCGGCAATGAAAGCAGCCTGCGGCAAGGTCAATTCTTTTGCACTTACCCCAAATATACCCTTTGCAGCAGCTTCAACACCGGCAATATTCCGGCCGGAGGCATTTCTTCCAAAGGTGGAAACATTCAGGTATGCTTCCAGAATCTCCTTTTTATCAAAGAATTTCTCGAGACGCAAAGCCAATAGTATCTCTTTTGCTTTGCGTTCAAAAGAAACCTCATTCGTTAAAATTTGGTTCTTAATCAGCTGCTGTGTTAATGTACTTCCGCCGGATTGAACAGATGAATTAGTTACTTCCTGGAATAGTGCACGCATAATCGCTTTTGGCACCACTCCGTCATGCTCGTAAAAATATTCATCTTCGGTAGCCACAACTGCGTTAATCAAGTGTTCTGAAACATCCTCAAGCTGAACTTCCTCCCGTTCAAGGTCAGTCCTTAGCTTGCCCAAATACACATTATTCGCAAAATAAACTTCCGATGTTTCTTCATAATCGTATATATCCTTTTTCATGCTTGCATAGGATCGTATTGGCTCGTCCTTTACAAGTGAGGCAAAATAACCGGCACCGAGACCTCCAGCAAACGCACCGCCAATGACAGCCAAAATGATAAACAGCAAGGCTAAATTCCAGACAACCTGGTAAGTTATGCTGGCACCCTTAGCTGCTTTTTTATTGCCGAAAAGGCCTGGCGTTTGCTTCAATTTATCAATAAGTATTCGAAACTTTTCTTTCATCGTATCAATCCCCCTAAAATCACATCTATTATAGCATAAAGTGAAACTTCCAACAGCGTGTTTTCCGCTGTTGGTTAGTTGAACCAATCGGGCTTTTACGGGCAGTTGTTCGGAAACCTGACTGATTACCAACTAAAAGACTACTATTCTGAAGTTACTGCCCGTTAACCTGCGATAAAGTGAAACTTCCAACAGCGTGTTTTCCGCTGTTGGTTAGTTGA
>NZ_JAGGQS010000084.1:0-23896 GCF_018613175.1 Bacillus sp. ISL-47
CACCCCCTCCTACTCGATTATAGTTATAAATTCGATTTAGGATTGGTATTAAATTTACCGTTTTTATTTTCTTTTTCATGACCGCGAACCTGGTCGCCGCCGTTGCCTTTTTCTCGCACCTTTTTTCCTCCGAGCTTTACGTTTGGATATTCTTGTTCTGACATGGTCTTCACCTCCATGTTATTTAAATTATCCATATTGAAAGAAAATATATAAGTTTTGGGGGATTTGCATGGAAATTACTCTTATTAGACATGGCCGCTCGGCTCATATAGGTGAAACACAAATGACCATCTCAGATTTTAGGATATGGGTTGAAATGTATAATAGTAACGGAATTAATAAAAATGAAGCTTGTCCTCCAGAAGCAATTGAAATGGTAAAATCAGCACCTTTGCTGATTACCAGTGATTTAAAAAGGTCCATCCAGTCGGCCAGGCTTTTGAATCCCGGTGCAAAAATAAAAGAATATCCGCTTTTTAGAGAAACAGAATTGCCCGCGCCTGCAGGGGGACTAATGGCCATGAAATTAAAACCGAATAGTTGGGCCGTTTTGTTAAGGATCGCATGGTTCTGCGGTTATTCGTTCCGCTGTGAATCTTACCGGGATGCCAAGGTAAGGGCAAAGCATGCCGCATTAAAATTAATAGCCTGTGCAAGCGAATACAATTCAGCGATACTGGTGGGACACGGCTTTTTTAACCTTTTAATCGCGAAGGAGCTTCAAAAGATGGGCTGGAAAGGAAAAAGAAAAACTGGTTCAACACATTGGAATGTGGCGACCTATAAATATTGATTGGCGGGATGCTATATGGATATCAACCTTTTATCAGAGAGGTTCAAAACCTTCGCAGGACAAGAGAAATAAAAGGGGATTGGGTTCCTGTTTTGCCTGATGGCATTCCGCCAGTTGCGTCAAGAGAAACATAAAAAAATAGTTGGGCAAACAGAAGGACATGGGAAATGGTTTACATGGGAGCTATAATTAAAAGGAATTAGGTGAATATAGCACTTCATGATAAATTTCGAACCCCTAAAATTTTGAAACTTGACAGCATTTGTTATACTTATCTAGGTAAGAATATATGTTTAAACCTATTAACAGATATATCTTGCAAATATTAAGTGATAGGTGGAAATAAAAATGAGTCAAAAACCATATAGAGTTTTACTGTATTATATGTATGTTCTGATTGAAGATCCAGAGGAGTTCGCGAAGGAGCATAAGGCATTGTGCAATGAGCTTGGCCTTAAGGGGCGTATTCTTGTAGCGAATGAAGGGATTAACGGGACTGTTTCAGGACCAGTTGAACAGACCGATCATTATATGGAAGTGATGAAAGAGGATCCTCGTTTTGCGGAGATGGTCTTCAAGATTGATGAAGCGGATGGGCATGCTTTTCCTAAAATGAAAGTGCGTGCGCGTAAAGAGCTAGTGACATTACGTTTGGAAGATGATATTAATCCAAACCAGATGACTGGCGAATACCTTGAGCCAGCAGAATTTTATAAAAGGCTGCAGGACGAAAATACTGTCGTGCTGGATGCACGAAATGATTATGAGTATAATCTTGGCCACTTCAGAGGGGCAATCAGACCTGATATAAAAAATTTCCGTGACCTGCCTGAATGGGTTCGTGAAAATAAAGAAATACTTGGTGATAAAAAGATTATCACGTATTGCACAGGCGGAATCCGCTGTGAAAAATTCTCCGGATGGCTTGTAAAAGAAGGCTTTAAAGATGTCGCACAACTTCATGGCGGAATTGTCACATACGGAAAAGATCCCGAAGTTCAAGGCGACCTGTGGGACGGCCAGCTTTATGTATTCGATGATAGAATCGGCGTACCGGTCAATCAGAAGGAGCATACAGTCGTTGGAAAAGATTACTTCACAGGTGAGCCATGCGAACGCTATGTGAACTGTGCTAACCCATCATGCAATAAAAAGATTCTTTGCTCAGAAGAAAATGAGCATAAATATTTGCGCAGCTGTTCAGATGAATGCCGTACACACCCAAGAAACCGTTATATTGCGGAGCATGGATTAACTGAAACAGAAGTAACAGAACGATTGGAAAAAGTGAATGCCTAAGATAGTTGAGCAGATTTTCTTATGGAAAATCTGCTCTTTTTGTGTTGGAAAATACAAGAAACCTGTTATAATAAATTCAATATTTTTAAAATTGGCTGGAGGAAGAAAACATGGAGAATTTTCTGTTATTCCTGTTTATGTCGTTTCTGTTAGTGATCCTGCCGGGGCCGGATACAGGGATATTAATTCAAAATACCATATCCAGCGGCAAAAAAAGCGGGATTAAAACCATGTTTGGCTCTGTGGCAGGGCTGCTTATCCATACGATGGCTGTCGTTTTTGGCCTATCAGCGCTGATTGTAAAATCAGCCTACATTTTTTCGATAATAAAATATGCAGGCGCGATGTACCTCATCTACTTGGGAATTGTTTCGCTGAGATCTTTATCATCAAAACAGGTGAGTTCGGAAGGAGTTAAAAAGCACAGAAAAAACAAATCCCATTTTCTGCAGGGTTTTTTCACGTGCGTGTCCAATCCAAAGGTTGCCGTATTCTTTTTAACTTTCTTTCCTCAATTTATAAGCCCAGATGGAAACCACTTTGTCCAATTCATGACGATGGGATTAACTTATAGTATTATTACAATCGTTTGGTTCTTTTTTTATGTTTATTTGATCGACACTTTCAGAAATTGGCTGAAAAAGCCTGCAGTTCATAACGGTCTTCAAGGTGTTTCCGGAGTTGTTTTGATGGGTTTTGGAATTAAATTAGCACTGGAGAAACAGCCTTAAGGACTGCTTAAAAGGGGTTAACCGGATGAGCAGTCTTTTTTTTGTCAAATAACGATAGAAATTTTCCTCAAATTTGCAAGTTCTTTTTTTGCTCCGACCACTTTCTGACTGTCTCTGCAAGTGAATATTTTTGTTCCTCAAATTGCCTAATCCGATGGCCGTTTGCGCCAGATGGGTGCGGGAATCCGAATAAGAATGTATGTCCTGTGAGCCTGCTGTCCCCCAACAGATGGCGGATGATGCTTTCAACTGTTTTTCCAAGCGGGATGATGAGTGCATTCTCATTTAATTCTCCAATTTCATCTGCAAAAATCTTTGTTGCATATTCAGCCAGCAGGTTTGACTGAAAGATGCCAGGCTGATGGCCAGTATAATTTTGGCCTCGGTAGAAGACAGGGTATTTGATGATTGAAGTTGTATGCAATAATGATCCTTTTTCATGAAAGAGAGCGTTTGAGCTATTGATGTGGAGGGCTTTTGGAATGCCGCATTGATTAAGCATGGATATTAAGTTAGCCCGCATTGATCCGGCAAAACCGGCTGCCATCTTCGTTTCCTTCAAGATACCTTCCAATTCTTTTTCAGCTGCCAAGCCTTTTACAAAATGTTCATAGGCAATCTTCATTTGGCTCCAGCCGGGCGTGATCCCCACAATAATAATTCTTGCAGTTTTATTGATATATTCGTTGTGGGGAGCGTAATACATCTCCAATTCCCCATCCTTCTTTATTAAAAATTTCTCTTTTAATAAGTCTTCTTTTGTTAACGGCATTGAATTTTTTAAGGTTCGGATGATCGGTAAAAAAGCAGGCAGTAAATGATTTGGCATGTTAAACTCTCCACTCAAGTTTATTTTTCCATATTATTACCAAATGATGAATAATAAAAGCCGCTCAAGGGACATTAACAAATAAAAAGGACTATGCATATGATAGGACTGCTTATTTCAATTGGCCTTTTAAATCTTGTGGCTTTTAAAACAAATAAACGCCTGACCAAAAATCAGGTTGTACATATATGGACATTTACGATTGCAGCTCAGCTGGTTTTTGACTGCATGATAGAATTCAAATACTGGGGGTATTGGTATTTTACAAAAGAACCAAATTGGGGCGGTCTGATAGCGCATATTTTCCTGGTACCTCCAGTTAATATGATGTATTTGAACTGGTATCCCTTCGAATCAGACCTTATTAAACGGGTATCCTATATCATCTTCTGGGTAGTTGCGATTCTTCTTTATGAAGTAGTAACGTTGCTTCCTGAACCATGGGGTTTCTTTCACTATGGATGGTGGGAGCTATGGCATGCAGCCCTCCTCG
This sequence comes from Bacillus sp. ISL-47, assembly GCF_018613175.1. Classification (NCBI taxonomy): domain Bacteria; kingdom Bacillati; phylum Bacillota; class Bacilli; order Caryophanales; family Bacillaceae; genus Bacillus; species Bacillus sp. ISL-47. Next base: position 4,149 of record NZ_JAGGQS010000084.1, read on the forward strand.
ACCCGATTCTTTTAGTGATTATGCTGAAGTATTATAAGTGGATTTTCAGGATGGAAAAAGAGGCATGTAAATGAAATTTACTTTCTAGTGGAGAGAGGCGGACGGTCTCTCTTTTTTATTTGCTTGTCCATTTGCTGAATTTTACTCCTTCCTTATGGTACAATTTTTATATCTTTTCCCTGGAAGGAGATCGCTTGTGGATATTAAAGTAACTCAAAAAATGATAAAAGAAATGTGCGGCACAGTCTCCTTCAAAAGAGGGGACGCTTTTTTTCGGAATAAAAAAGTAAGTATTAATGAATATAATTCTGATCGCTGTGAAGCAACGGTGGCTGGAGCGGAAGATTTTTATGTCACGGTTGAAAAGGATTCGGGAAACAGCTTTAAAACTACTTGCAGCTGTCCGAAGCTGGCATCCTTCGATAAGGAATGCCAGCATGCTGCTGCAGTGCTGCTGGCTATTTATGAACGGCAGCAGCAGGGAGCAGAGCTTTTGGAAAAACAGAAGGGTGACGTGCCAGAAAATATACTTACTAACGATTTATTGACGCTTTTCAGCGGTTCGCCTGTCAGGTCGAGCGGACATCAGATGCATTTTGAAAACAGACAAATGCTGGATTCCGAATTTACATGCCGACCGGTGTATTTGGGCAAAGGTCAATTTTTGTTCGCTATAAAGTTGAAAATCGGAAACACCCCCGTACTTGATATCAGGAACTTTCTCCAATCGGTAAAAGAGGGAAAACCATGTTTGTTATCCCTAACTTTTACGTATGATTCGAATTTGCATTGTTTTTCAGCCCCGACGGATGCCGTTATTCAGCAGCTGATCCAGGTTGTTCATGATGAATCTATTTATGTGAATGCCCTGCTGGACGAATTTAACTATACTGCGAGCAAGCACATGCTGCTGATTCCGCCATTATCATGGGAGCGGCTAAAGCCATATATTGCACATGCGGAAAAAATAAAGCTTGAGATTGAAGGAAAGACCTTTGATAAGCTTCATTTTTCAGAGGAAGGATTGCCTATACGGTTTGAATTAACGGAAGTCCATAAGAAATATTATTTGAAAATGAAGGGACATGACCGTTTGCTTGTCCTGAATTCATACTGTTCCGTATTATACGGAGGCAAGTTTATCACGCTTAAAAAAGAGGATTGCCAACGGCTGTTCGATCTCACTCAAATGTTTGAGGCGGCAGGAAAGAATATGATTCCGATCGCTGCAGAGCAATTGGAACTTTTTTTAGAAAAAGTAGTCCCGGGCTTAAGGAAGTTAGGAGAAGTCCAAATTTCTGAGGAAATGGCCAATCAGTTTATGAAAACTCCGCTGGCTGCCAGGCTTTACTTGGACAGAGTGAAAAATCGCCTCCTTGCCGGCTTGGAATTTCACTATGAAAATATTGTGATTAATCCTTTGGAAAGAAGGGAACCACGAGGCGGAGCAAGGATTATACGGGATGTTGAAAAGGAAGATGAAATCCTGCAACTGATGGAGGATAGCTCATTTGCGAAAACGGACGGCGGCTATTTTTTGCAAAATGAAGAGCTTGAATATGAATTTCTTTATCATGTTGTCCCGAAACTGCAAAAGCTCTTGGGAATTTATGCTACTACAGCTGTCAGAAATCGAATTTTTAGAGAAAACACCAAGCCGCAAATCCGTATAAGAATGAAAAAAGAGCGGACCAACTGGCTGGAGTTCAAGTTTGAAATGACAGGAATCGCCGATCAGGAAATACGTGATATTCTATACGCTTTAGAAGAAAAACGGAAGTATTACCGACTGCGAAACGGCTCGCTGCTTTCCTTGGAAGCACGGGAATTTGAAGAAATCCAGCGGTTTTTGAATGCTGTACCAGATCAGGCTGAAGACCTGGAAAGCGGATTGAATATGCCGATTGTCGAGGGCCTTAGAATGCTGGACACGGTTGGAGATCAGGATACATTTAGGCAGGAGGAGTCTTTCCGTGCTTTCCTAGACACTCTTGAAAACCCGGATAGCCTGCAAATCGAAGTGCCGGAAAGCCTGGATACGGTTCTCAGGGATTACCAGAAACATGGCTATCGATGGATGAAGACATTGGCTCATTATGGCTTTGGCGGTATTTTGGCGGATGATATGGGCCTGGGTAAAACCCTGCAAAGTATTGCGTTTATTCACTCAGAGCTCCCTGCAATCCGTCAATCGAAACGTCCCGCTTTAATTGTGTGCCCATCTTCTTTAACGTACAACTGGTTAAGCGAACTGATGAAATTTGCACCGGAAATTCAAGCAGTTGTAATAGATGGCAATCTTCGTGAACGGGCAGAGCTGCAGAAGGACTTTGCTGGCATTGATGTTGTCATTACTTCTTATCCGCTGCTGCTTAAAGATATTAAATGGTACGAAGTCCAGGAATTTAGCACTGTATTTTTTGATGAAGCCCAGGCGTTTAAGAATCCGGTAACACAAACTGCGAGAGCAGTGAAGAAGATACAAGCTGACAACCGATTTGCGCTGACAGGCACCCCGGTTGAAAATTCACTCGAGGAACTATGGTCTATTTTCCATGTGGTGTTTCCTGAATTATTTCAGGGTTTGAAGGATTATAGTAATTTGAGCAGGAAAACAATTGCGCGGAGGATTCGGCCATTCATGCTGAGGAGGCTGAAGGAGGCTGTCCTTTCCGAGCTTCCTGAAAAAATGGAATATATTGATTCTGCTGAACTGCTGCCAGAGCAGAAAAAACTGTATGCTGCCTACTTGTCAAAACTAAGGGAAGATACTTTAAAGCATCTTAATAAGGATACCATTCGGAAAAATCGCATCAAGATTCTTGCCGGGTTAACCCGTTTGCGGCAAATTTGCTGCCACCCTGCTTTGTTTGTTGAGGGGTATAAAGGCAGTTCGGCCAAATTTGAGCAGCTCAAAAGAATTATAGAAGAATCCAGACGATCAGGCAGAAGGGTGCTTATTTTTTCACAGTTTACGAAAATGCTTGATTTAATTGGCAGAGAACTGGCCTTGGAAGGATTGCCGTTTTTCTATCTTGATGGGCAGACACCTTCCGAGGAACGAGTCGAGGTTTGCTCCCGCTTTAATGAAGGAGAGAGGGACTTTTTTCTCATTTCCTTAAAAGCTGGTGGAACTGGCCTTAATCTGATCGGAGCAGATACAGTTATATTATATGACTTGTGGTGGAATCCTGCTGTAGAGGAACAGGCAGCCGATCGGGCACACCGGATGGGCCAGACAAATACGGTACAAGTTATTAAACTGTTGGCCCGCGGAACGATTGAAGAAAAAATGAATGAGTTGCAGGACAAAAAGAAAAACCTTATTGAAGAAATTATCGATTCGGACGAAAGAGCAGCGAAGGGTCTGTCTGAAGAAGATATCCGTGAAATTTTAATGATTTAAAAGGAGGATACCGATGCCGGAAAAACAAATCAGAGAGAGTGAGCTGCCAGTAAAGCTTGCAAAACCAGCTCAACGGGCGCTGGAAGGTGCTGGCTTTTATCAGCTGGAGCAGCTAGCAGGTGCCACTGAAACTGACATTTTGAAGCTGCATGGAATGGGGCCGAATGCCATGGAAAAACTACGCAAGGCTTTGGCTGAAAAAGGATTAGCATTTGCAGAGGAATGAGAAGGGACGCGTCTTTAATGGCGCGCCTTTTTATGTTAGGGATCGCAGTGGAAAAAAGAGTCATGAAACTAGCTGGGATTTATTAATCTCTATTCGCGGTCATATTGTGTGTAATGTTAGATAAATTTCAAATCATGCTAGATAAAACTCCAAACATGTTAGATAAATTAGAGAACATGTTAGATAAATTTCAAAGCATGCCAAATAAAGAAAGGAAAATCCCAAATTTTAGAGAAAGGGTTATTGATTTATAATCATGCTTGGAGGTAATTCGAATGTGTAAAGTGGTTTCGAAGGAATTTGAAGCAGCAGTGATGAGGAACAGAGGACTTTTTAAAGATTATGCTGAATTGGTCCCTAAGGCGGCACAGCATTTTCTGCGGAAGGTACACGATATACCGAACAGTACAGGTGTGGAGGTCTCCATTTTTGAACCTAAGAAAGTTGAAAGCCATTTGGAAGGAACCTTTTTTGTAGGTGTAATTGTGAATGGCAAGGCTGAGTCGCTTCCAGAGGGAATGGAGTACATACGGGCAAAGAATTCTTATGCAATGGTTAGGGGAAGGTTAACAGAGATAGAACAGTTGTACACCAAATTGGACAAGTGGATTGGGGAACAAGATGATCAATATCGTTTGCCTGAGGCGTATATTATTGAAGTTTATTACCCGGTGGAAAATAATGAAGAGGACGTGGAGGTTTATATTCCAATTAAAATATAACCGCTCAGGTTCTGAGCGGTTCATCCCCATTATATTTCTTTGGACGAGATGGGCAGAAATAGCTTAATTCCTCGTTTGTTAAATGGCAGCATCTTGATATCGGCGATCAAATGGCTTATGTAGGCTGCAAGGCAGGTATAAAAAACGCCATTGATGCCAATTGACATTTCAAATCTTGAAGCGATCCAGCCAAAGAAAAGAACACCAAGTATGGAATGGGTATAGCTGCGGTGAGAAACGAACGAAGCTATTAAAATATAAATCCCAAACAATATCAGCCACAGTTCCTGGAGGGAAAACCCGCCTGCCAGGACGCCTATTCCAGTAATGGTGAGCATATGTTTTTGCCTGATGCGCGATGATATGGCAACCATTCCTAAACCTATGATGATGCCAAGCCATTTCTCTTTGGAGTTTCCTTCATAAAAACTGTAAATTATCATTAAAATTCCGATTAGCTGGGCGACTGTCTGAACTACTTCATGTGATAAGGTGATCCGGTCGCGAAGCTTTCCATCAATATCCAGGTCGGGAATTAATCCGGACACTCCTCCTAAACCCACCAATAATAGTGTTATGGATGGGCTGGCATGAACAGTGTTCGCAACCACGTATCCTGCTGCTGCTCCAATTGCTGCATGGGCGGTACCATTCAATGTTTTTTCCACCTTTATGAGATATTTGCATATTTTTCATGCTCTATTATTTTATAACAAAACGTTTGTTCTGTTTAGGGATTTGCAGAATTTAGTGCTAAATTCCCTATTCACGGCTAATTATCTAGGGCATTCCAATTATGGTCATGGTATAATGAACAAATGAAATATACATATGTATTTAAAATTAATGACTGAATATGATGCGTCAAGAATTTGTTGCTTTTAAAAGGAAGGTATTTATGGCTGAGGAAAACATAACGAGAATTCATTTAGATGGCAAGGAATACATATTGATTGGAACAGCACATGTTTCAAAGCACAGTGCAGAGCAGGTAAAAGAGGTAATTGAAGCAGAGCAGCCAGACTCTGTTTGTGTCGAATTGGATGAACAGAGGTATCAATCGATTACTGAAGGCAGCAAGTGGAAGGAAATGGACATTATTCAGGTTATAAAGGAAAAGAAAGCTTCACTCCTTTTAATGAACTTGGCTATTTCGTCTTTTCAAAACCGCATGGCCGATCAATTTGGCATTAAGGCTGGACAGGAAATGATTCAGGGAATTGAATCAGCGAAAGAAACCGGAGCCAAACTGGTCTTGGCTGACCGCAACATCCAGATTACATTTGCACGGATTTGGGGAAATCTCGGCATAAAGGGGAAGGCACTCCTGCTTAGCCAGGTGATCGCCAGCATCTTCAGTAAAGATACGATTTCAGAAGAAGAATTGGAAAAAATGAAAAACCAGGATACGATCAATGCAATTTTGAATGAATTTACGGAATCCTTTCCGCGATTAAAAACACCTTTAATTGACGAGCGGGACCAATATCTGGCGCAAAAAATCAAAGATGCACCAGGTGAAAAAATCGTTGCAGTCCTGGGAGCAGCCCATGTACCCGGGATTAAAGAGGAAATAAAAAAAGAGCAGGATATGGCTCGTTTGACGGCACGGCCGCCTAAATCCAATCTTCCGAAAATAATTGGCTGGAGCATTCCCGTATTTATTTTGGCAATTATTGCTTACACGTTCTATGCGAATCCTTCTGCAGGTTTTGCGCAGACCATAAGCTGGATTATTTGGAACGGGTCGTTATCAGCATTGGGAGCGGCCATCGCAATGGGGCATCCGCTTACGGTTTTGACAGCCTTCGTGGCAGCGCCGATAACTTCCTTAAACCCTCTGCTTGCGGCAGGATGGTTTGCAGGTCTTGTACAAGCCTACATCCGCCGTCCAAGTGTAAAAGACTTTGAAAACCTTTCGGAAGATGTTTTTAGTGTAAAAGGCTTTTGGCGAAACAAAGTCAGCCGCATTTTACTGATTGTTGTGCTAGCTAATCTGGGCAGCTCACTTGGTACCTTTATTGGCGGGGCTGATGTCATTAGGGTGTTTTTAGATAATTTATAAAATTGATTTGGGGATGAACCTTAGGTTTCATCCTTTTTTATTTTGGCTGTTTTCTAAAAGATTGTTGTTTTTAGATAGATCTGTTTAGGTTGGTTGATTGGAGCGTAAGGTGCGAGATCCTCGAAAATGCATCCGCATTTCCTTCGTGCGGTGATTATTCAGAGCCGCTTATTCAAAGTCCTGCGGGAGGAGTGGGACAGGTGAGACCCCACAGGCGCTGTGCGTCGAGGATGCTCACCGCCCGCCCCGCGTTCGCTGAGCATCCTGGAGCGGAAATCAACCACTCCTCACTACTTGATTATAAAGCAACAAAGTTTGCGAAAACTGAAAGAGATTTGAATTTATTCTTCAATTAAGCTGTTTACATGGACATCCATTTCATTTTCTGGATCTGCTTTCGTATAAATACGGGCCATCTTTGTCTGCTCATCCACATGCTGAATGATTACAGGATTGCCATTAAATATGACACCTACCATATCAGCAGACTCTGATATTTCTCTAGCTCTTCCAATATTCATGATGATACCTCCTGTATTAAATAATAGTAATTTGTCTTTAAAATTAAAATTTATACTTGGCTGAATCTATGGCATAAACTGTTAGGTCTGTACCTCTTTAAAGTTCAGAATATTTGATTTATAATAAAAGAAAATAAATATCTTTTCTTGTGGAGGGAAGTTATCATGCAAGAGCATAGCCACTGTCACCATCGCTTTGCAGAATTCGGAGGACCAGCGGTTTTCCAAACGGAAGACGGAATTGAGGTTAACATTTCAGGTACAGCGTTTCAAAAATGCACCACTTGCGGCCACGTTGATTTTCCGGTTGATACAAGAGAAGTAATTGAATCTTCCCTGAAAGAAAACAGAAAGAACCCAAATGCGGTTAAACAAATTTATATTAACCTAGTGGAGACTTTTTAAAGCCGATAAAAAATCGGCTTTTTTTATTTTTGTGATAAAAATATTGCCCAGTTTTTTCTTATTTAATAAATGTACATAGTTTAACAAATCATTTTATTAATATAAGTAATTCACCAAAAAAATTTTTAATAGTTTTCCACTATATTCATGTTTTAATCTTTGTACAACAAGATTTTCCGTGTTAGAATAGCTGTGGAAACGTTTTATCCTCTGAAAAATAATATTATTCGTAAAAATAAAACGTTAATTCATTTTTATAAAGGGTAATGGTATCAGAGGACAAAATTGTATTGAATTATTTATTTAAAAACAGTTATGGAGGTAATTTTCCATGAAAAAGCCATCTAATGGTGAGGGACCTTTTGAACAAGGATTTCATGGCCCCAACCTTGGCTATGTTATTGAATTATATGAGAGATATTTAGAGGACGCGGGTTCAGTGGATCCGGAGATGAAAGAGTACTTTGAAAGAAATGGGGCCCCAGTACAAGATGAAGGGTACTCGAAACCTTCAAACCAAGTGGATGCAGCCTTAAATACCGGGCAGCTTGAAAAGACACTTGCAGCGATTCGCCTCGCTGATAATATTCGCACGTATGGCCATCTGGCTGCGGATATTTATCCATTGGGAAACCATAAACCTGAAAATGAACTATTTGAACTATCCAAATATGGATTAACTGAAAGTAACTTAAAAGAAATTCCTGCAGGTCTTATTACGAAGGATGCAACATATCCGCTGCGAAATGGCTTAGAAGCCATTGAGTTCCTTAAGAGCGCTTACATGGGGCCTATTGCCTTTGAATTTCAGCATATTTACGATGAAAACGAAAAAAATTGGCTGCGCAGAAAAATAGGTGCAAACAGCCATAAGCTTACCATGAAAAAGGAAGAGAAAGTCAAAGTTTTAAAAAGGCTTACTGAAGTAGAAGAGTTTGAAAAATTCCTTCATAAAACTTTTGTCGGCCAAAAACGATTCTCAATAGAGGGCCTTGACACAATGGTGCCATTATTGGATGAAATCGTATCTGAATCCGTATCTGATGGAGCAAAAACCATTAATATCGGAATGGCTCACCGCGGAAGGCTTAACGTGCTTGCCCATGTGCTAGGAAAGCCATATGAAATGATTTTTGCAGAATTCCAGCATGCGCCTAACAAAGAGCTGGTTCCATCCGAAGGATCCATTGGGATAAACTACGGCTGGACAGGTGATGTGAAATACCATCTTGGACTTGATAAGCAAATAAAAGATGAGAACACAACCATTGCCAGAATTACATTAGCAAATAACCCGAGCCATCTGGAATTCGTTGGTTCCGTTGTAGAAGGATTCACAAGGGCTTCACAGGATGATCGATCTCAGCCTGGATATCCGAAAGTAGATCCTAGCTCTGCATTGGGAATTATCATTCACGGTGATGCCGCATTCCCCGGCCAGGGAATTGTTGCAGAAACACTAAATCTTGGACAGCTTACAGGATATAATACCGGCGGTTCCATCCATATTATTGCGAATAATACAATCGGATTTACGACTGAGTCACATGATTCACGCTCAACCCGATATGCAAGCGATCTTGCAAAGGGCTATGAAATGCCTATCCTCCACGTGAATGCAGATGAACCGGAAGCTGTAGTTGCGGCCGCAAGGATCGTGTGTGAGTACCGCGCAAAATTCCAAAAAGACATCCTGATTGATTTAATTGGCTATCGCAGGTTCGGGCATAACGAAATGGACGAGCCCATGACCACCAATCCGCTGATGTATAATATCATCCGCGAGCGCCCTACTGTGAAAGCACTTTATGCAGAAAAGCTTTTGAAGGAAAATACTATTTCGCAAGAAGAAGCGGTAAGTATTCAAAATGCTGTATTAGAGAAAATGAAAGCAGCAAACGAAAAAGTGCCAAAAGAAAAAAAGGAAGCTGAGCCATCCAATCCGCCTGAAACAGTGGAGAAGGGTCTTCCTATGATAAAAACAGCCGTTCCGATTGAGACACTTAAGCAGATCAATGAAGAGCTATTAACATGGCCTGAGGATTTCAAAGTGTTTGACAAGCTCGGCAAAATTTTGAAACGCCGAATGGAAGCGCTTGAAGGTGACGGAAAAATAGACTGGGGACTTGCTGAAACATTGGCATTTGCATCTATTTTATCTGATGGAACACCTGTCAGATTGACTGGCCAGGATTCAGAAAGAGGAACGTTTGCACAGAGGAACGTAGTACTTCATGATCATACGACTGGTAAATCCTATTCACCGCTGCACAAGCTGTCTTCTGCCAAAGCTTCTTTTGCTGTTCATAATAGCCCGTTATCAGAAGCGGCAGTTGTGGGCTTCGAGTATGGCTATAATGTTTTCGCGCCAGAAACTCTCGTGCTTTGGGAAGCACAGTATGGTGATTTTGCTAACGCCGCCCAGGTCATGTTTGATCAATTTATCGCGGCAGGCCGTGCGAAATGGGGACAAAAATCAGGTCTTGTCATGCTTCTTCCTCATGGATACGAAGGCCAGGGACCTGAACATTCCAGTGCCCGTCTGGAGAGATTCCTGATCCTTGCTGCAGAAAATAACTGGACAGTCGCTAACCTTACTTCATCAGCACAGTATTTCCATATCTTAAGAAGACAGGCAGCCATCTTAGGGAAAGAGGAAGTTAGACCACTAGTGATTATGTCTCCTAAAAGTCTATTGCGCAATCCATCAGTTGCTTCAAACGGACTTGAATTAAGCGAAGGTGAATTTAAATCCGTTCTGGAACAGCCTGGATTAGGCAGCAATCCTGAAAAGGTAAAGCGGATCATTCTCGGTACAGGTAAGATTGCCATTGATCTGGCGGAAAACCTGAAAAACTATGAAGATCAGGAATGGTTCCACATTTTACGCGTGGAAGAGATTTATCCTTTCCCAATGGCTCAAATCAAAGAAATCTTAAAACGCTATCCGAATGTAGAAGAGATGGTATGGATTCAGGAAGAGCCAAAGAACATGGGAGCATGGAATTTTGCCGAGCCAAGGCTGAAAGAAATCGCCGGCAGCGGAATTGATGTAAGGTATATTGGAAGAAGACGCAGATCAAGCCCTGCAGAAGGTGATCCAACCGTTCATAAAAAAGAGCAGGCTCGCATTATAGATGAAGCATTAACACGCAAGCAAGAAGGAGGAAATTAAGGTGGCAGAAATAAAAGTTCCAGAATTGGCTGAATCAATTACAGAAGGTACAGTAGCGCAATGGCTTAAACAGCCAGGTGACACTGTCAATAAAGGTGACTATGTGGTTGAACTGGAAACAGATAAGGTAAATGTAGAAATTATCTCTGAGCATAGCGGTGTATTAAAGGAAATTAAAGCACAAGAAGGAGATACCGTAAACGTAGGCGAAACAATCGCCATTGTCGATGAAAGCGGACAGGCATCTCCTGCACCTGAAAAGGCAGAAGAACAGCCTGCAGAAAAAACAGAAAAAGCAGCACCTAAAGCTGAACAACCAAACGGACAGGAACAGCCTGCTGCAGAAGAAAAAGGAAGCAGCCAGCGCCCGATTGCTTCTCCGGCAGCACGTAAATTGGCAAGAGAAAAGGGGATCGACCTAAGCCAGGTTCCTACTGCTGATCCACTTGGAAGAGTAAGGGCTCAGGATGTTGAATCCTATAATCCTGAACAGACCAAACAGCAGCCCGCAAAGCCATCGAAACAAGCGGCACCAGCCAAGCCGGCTTCACAGGAAACAAGCGGCAAAGAGGTGGAAAGAATAAAAATGTCACGCCGCCGCCAGACCATTGCAAACCGTCTTGTTGAAGTACAGCAAACAGCTGCAATGCTGACAACATTCAATGAAGTTGACATGACAAATGTTATGAACCTTCGTAAAAAACGCAAAGATAAATTCCTTGAAGAAAATGATGTTAAGCTTGGCTTCATGTCATTCTTCACAAAAGCGGTTGTTGCTGCTCTTAAGAAAAACCCATTCCTGAATGCTGAAATTCAAGGGGATGAAATAGTCCTAAAGAAATTCTATGACATCGGTATTGCTGTATCAGCCAAAGAAGGACTTGTAGTCCCGGTTGTTCGCGATGCAGACCGCAAAAACTTTGCAGAAATCGAAAAAGATATAATGGATCTTGCCACAAAAGCAAGAGACAATAAACTAGCATTATCAGACCTTCAAGGAGGAACATTCACCATTACAAATGGCGGAATCTTTGGCTCTATGATGTCAACACCAATCCTGAACGGCCCGCAGGTTGGTATTCTTGGAATGCACTCGATTCAATTGCGGCCTGTGGCTATTGATGCAGAACGAATGGAAAATCGTCCAATGATGTATATTGCGCTATCCTATGACCACCGAATTGTGGATGGAAAAGAAGCAGTTACATTCCTAAAACGGGTTAAAGAACTAATTGAGGATCCGGAAAGCCTTCTTTTTGAAGCCTAATAAACCCAGCAGAGCGGAATAAATCCGCTCTGTTTTTTATTTAGGAAAATAATTTTGCCTCAAGGAAACATTGTACTTGTTGTGAATATTATATTAGTAAAAAGCAGGTGAGAAACATGCGGAGACGGCAAATGAAAATACTGCAGTATTCTGCGGTACTGAAGAAACTGGGAGTACTTACCGAAGAAGAATACAAAAATATCAAGCATGCTAATAAGCTAAATGACAGCATGCGCAGGCATTAAAAAAAGCGGGAATAGCTCCCGCTTCTAACTTTCAAATTAAGTATTTAGCAAACTGATAAAATATAGAACCGCTACTCTTTAAACGGCTTTAAGCCCCGTTTTTGAATCTCGGTTTTTAATATCCTAATCCATTCCTTTTCAGACCCTGACTTCAATGCATCACGATACGAGACGACCAACTGTTCATTACTCATAATTTTCATTCTGCATACCTCCTGGTAAATGGATTGAATATTCTATTTTTTATTTATTGTAAAGGTTTTCTTAAGATTTGTGAAGCCGATAATTTAAAATTTTATATTTCATTCTGATTACATGGATTTCACCTCGATACATGGATGCCTTATATTGGACGGGCCCAGGCAACACTTGTATGATTTATTTAACAGAGAGCGTATAAAGGAGGAGTTTCTAATGGAATTAAAGCTTGATCATATCGTCCATTTTACTGGCGCCCATCCAGCAGAAGCAGTGACTGGCTGGAAGAACCATGGATACCACGCTGTTATGGGCGGCAGCCATGAAAACTGGGGTTCTTATAATAGTCTCCTGTATATCGGCCATTCTTACCTGGAATTTCTCTCTATCGAGAATAATAAAATTGCTGCTCAGTCAGATAACCCCCTTATCACGCAGCTTACTCAAGACCTTCAAAATGGGGAAGGCGTCGGTCAAATTTGTTTCCGAACGAATAACATTTACGAGCTGCAAAGAGAACTTGAAAATAAGGGATGTGAAACGCATCCAATATTCCAGGGCAGCCGAAAGCGGAAAGATGGCAGTACGATTTCTTGGAGTATGCTTTTTATTAAGAATAATCCAAACCAAGCTTATCCATTTTTTATCGATTGGGGAATGGTAGACGAGATGAGATTTGAAGAATTGAAGAAACTGGGAATGCTGGATGAAAAGCTCGAAAATGCTCATATTCAAGCCATATTTATAGCGGCAAAAGACAGTGATAAATCTGCAAAAGAGTGGACCAGGCTTTTTCCATTTAAAATGATGGGTACCTACAAAACCAGCAGCCAAAATGAAAAAAGAACTTCTATTCAGGCTGGCTCCGCAGAAATTGTCTTTTGCCAGCCATTACATAAAGAAAGCAAGGCAGCTGAAGTTTTAGATACTCGCGGAGAAAGGCCTTTTGCCGTTCAGTTTGCACCTTCACTTGAAAAAGAAGTAAACCTTTTTGGATCAAGCTATTTATAAGGGGGAAGAGCAATTGTTAAACAAGTTTACAATAAACACCTCAATGCGGGATGAGTTTTATGAAATAACATCCCAAATACAGAAATTCATAGCAGAATCCGGTCTAAAGGAAGGGGCAGCAGTCATTTATTGCCCCCACACAACTGCCGGGATTACCATAAATGAAAATGCCGAACCGGATGTAAAAACAGACATGATCAGGCGTTTTGAAGAAGTTTATCCCTGGGAGCATAAAGAAGACCTCCACATGGAAGGCAATACTGCTGCCCACATGAAAGCAAGCACAGTCGGCTCTTCCCAGCATGTTATCATTGCAGAAGGAGAATTGCTTCTTGGAACATGGCAGGGAATCTACTTCTGCGAATTCGATGGCCCCAGAACCCGGACTTTTTATATTAAAATATTAAATTAATAATAGTTTTTATCAGACTGCTCTTTAGTTTGGAGCAGTTTTTTTTTGGGAGCTTATGATTGTTTAATTTCGCCTGTGCCTGGAGGATTTCTGGGCGGGCAATTGAACATTACAACCGTGCCTGAAGTGTATTTGTACGGCTCAATCGACCTCATATACTCTCCAGTTCCTTTATTCATTCCCGCAGACCCCTTATCAAATATTAATCCACCCCAAACATGTTCTTCCTTAAAGCATCCTGCTCCCAAAGATAAATATCTTTAAATCATCAACCTTCAACTCCACAAATATTTTTCTCCATATTTTATTCCGAAACCCTGCCAGCACAGGTTTCTAACATCATAAGAATATTAATATACGAAAATATTGAATATTCAGCAATATATGATAATATACAATGTAAGCGTTTTATTTTGACATCATAGAAGAATCTCTGCATAAGGATTAGATCAAATTCTAAGGAGGATTTCTGGATGACGGAATTGTTAAATCTCACAGTAGGGAAGCTCCTCGAGGAGAAAGCCAACCTTCACCCCAATCATGAAGCTGTAGTCTATGCGGACAGAGGGCTGCGGATGACTTACAGGGAGTTTGATGAATATTGCCGGCTTGCAGCAAAGGGTTTTATGAAGCTGGGCCTTGAAAAAGGGGAACATATTGCAGCATGGTCGACTAACACGCCGGAATGGCTGACATGCCAGTTTGCAACAGGTAAAATGGGGGCTGTGCTCGTAACAGTTAACACAAACTATCAAACTGCAGAGCTTGAATATCTTTTAAAACAATCTGATACAACAACCATTGTTTTAATGGAAAATTATAGAGATACCTCTTACATAGAAATGCTATATAGCATTGTTCCGGAACTTAAAACATCTGAGCCGGGAAAGCTGCAAAGCAAGCGGTTGCCTTTCTTAAAAAATGTCATTGTCCTGGGCGAAAAACGCTTCCCTGGCGCATTCTGCTGGGATGATATTATTAAAATGGGTGAATGCGTCACCGAAGAAGACCTAAATCAGCGTATGGAGACTCTAGAACCCGATGATGCCATAAATATGCAGTATACATCGGGAACGACAGGCTTTCCGAAAGGCGTTATGCTAACCCATACTAATATTGTTAACAATGGCTATAACATCGCCAATTGCATGCGCCTGACAAAAGATGACCGATTATGTATCCCGGTTCCGTTCTTCCATTGCTTCGGATGCGTACTTGGAACGATGGCATGTGTATCTGTAGGGGCCACCATTGTTCCCGTTCAGGAGTTCAGTCCCAAAGCAGTTCTTCAGACGGTACAGGATGAGAAATGTACAGGTTTGCACGGGGTTCCGACTATGTTTATTGCAGAGCTTAATGATCCGGAATTCAGCAAATATGACTTATCCAGCCTTCGTACAGGCATAATGGCGGGCTCCAATTGCCCAATTGAGGTCATGAAAGGTGTTATCGAAAATATGGGCGCCAGCGAAATAACGATCGCCTATGGCCAGACAGAATCTTCTCCAGTCATTACCCAGACACGAACAGATGATCCAATCGAGGTGAGGGTCGAATCTGTTGGCAGAGCCCTGCCAAATGTAGAAGTAAAAATCGTGGAGCCGGGTACTAATAAGGAAGTGCCCCGCGGGGTACAGGGGGAGCTGTGTACAAGGGGCTACCATGTTATGAAAGGGTATTACAAGAATCCTGATGCCACAAAAGAAGCCATTGATGAAGAAGGCTGGCTCCACACAGGAGACCTGGCCGTAATGGATGAAAACGGATATTGCAAGATTACAGGCAGGCTTAAAGATATGATCATCAGGGGCGGAGAAAACATATATCCCCGCGAAATAGAAGAGTTCCTTTATACACATCCAGCCATTCTTGATGTCCAAGTAGTAGGTGTTCCGGATGCTGTTTATGGAGAGGAAGCAGTCGCCTGGGTTATTTTAAAAGAAGGTGAAGAAGTAACAGCTGAAGAACTGCGTGAGTATTGCAAAGGTAAAATATCACGTCATAAAATTCCGCGCTATATTGAATTTATCGATGCTTATCCAATGACCGCTTCAGGTAAAATCCAAAAGTTCCGTTTGCGGGAACAAGCAAAAGAAGTAATTGAAAAAGCCAATACATTAAAATAATTTTTCACAAAAGCCCTGTTGGCCTCCCAGTCGAGTATCAACAGGGCTTTTTTTGGAAACTAAACCTTCTCTCATTCAAAAGTCTCAAAAAATCTCATTCCCTCTGCCAATGCTTTACAAAAAGAGAAAGGATAGAATGAGATTAAAGATGAGAAGAAGGGAGCGTTATAGAAATGTATGATGAAATTTATGTAATGGAAACTTTGAATAAACTAAAACAAAAGGATTTTGAATCAGCAAGGCAGCCTCAACTACTTCAAAATCGTAAAAACGAACTGGTCTGCAAGCTTCCAATCATTAAAAATTTGGAAGTTTGCCAGTGCCAATCCTGAACGGGCGGAGAATCTTTCTCCGTCTTTTTTTGGAAAGAATCTTCAGAAAATGGTAGTATAGTAAACAAATTCGGATTTAGCAGAGAGGAATAAGGGGGATCATAACGAATGACAGCACAGAAGCTATTTGTTTACGGAACATTAAGAAAGCATGAATCGAACCATTTTGTTTTAAAAGAGAGTCCCTGTATTGCCGAGCAGGCATGGGTATACGGGGAATTATATGATACAGGACTTGGCTATCCCTCCATGAAGGCATCGCTTGACCAAAAGGTATATGGAGAACTCTATGAAGTTCATCTTGATCATTTCTCTGATCTGGATGAACTGGAAGATTACATACCAGGCAGAAAAGACAATTTATACGACAGAGTCGAGCAGACTGTCCATACCGATACTGGAGATGTCAATGCACTTGTTTATGTTTCCAACAGGGATGATTTACTGGCTGAACCGATCTTGAACGGAGACTGGAAGCTCCATCGCTTAATCAAGGACAAACCTGAAAAAACGTTCTACTTTGCATATGGGTCATGCATGGACGATGAACGATTTAGGTTAGCAAGTGTTGATCAGCATTTCAAGTCTGTCGTTGGCGGCGGGTTGCTAAAAGGTTATTCCATGCAATATTTATTTTCACGTGACGATGGCGGAAGAGCTGATATTGTAGAGGATGGAGGAGTGACCGAGGGAATTCTTTATAAGCTCCCGTATCAAGCGGTTGAATATCTCTTCCATCGAGAAGGCTTTTATGGTGAATGGTACCGGCCAGCGTTTGTAAATGTGCAAGTTGGCGAGGATTTGTACTCCGATGTGTTAACATTCCACGTTTATAATAAAAAGGGAGAACTGCCTCCGCCTGACCATTATGCACTGGAGATTCTTCGAGGGGCAAGAGGCAGAGTCAGTGAAGAATATTTTAAAAAGCTTGAAGAACAGCTGGTGAAACTTGGAGTAAAAATAAACCTGGATGCTTAATAACACTAAGACTAAAGGATGAGCTGATGTTCATCCTTTTCTCTGTATATCGCTGCCAACTCTTTTTTTTATAATAAAAGCAGAAAATAAAAAGGGGGCCTTACAAATGCAGGGAGCAAAACTGTATGAAGCGCATTTGGATACATCCGATTTGGAAAGAAACATTCACTTTTATGAAAATCTGGGTTTTACAATGGCATACAAAATTGAGGATAGAAGAGCAGCATTCTTTTTCCTGGGAGAAAACAAAGAAAATATGCTTGGCATATGGGAAACAAAAGATACTACAATCCGGCGGAATCATATTGCTTTTTCTGTTTCACCTGAGAAACTGAAAGGGGTTATTCCATTTTTAAAAGAAAAAAACATTGAAGCAAGGGAAAGTTTCGGACTTCCACCAATAGAACCCATAGTTCATCCTTGGATGCCCGCTGCTTCAGTATATTTTTATGATCCGGATGGCCATTCATTGGAGTATATCGCTGTATTAAATGGCAACTCAAAGCCAGATTTAAAACCGATGTATTTAAGTGAATGGGAAAAAATATGATAGGATTTAATGCAAAAATATTCATTTGATGTTTGAAACAGGCTAAGTACGTGGTAAATAACCTTTGCCATCATCTTAGAAAGAAGGTCATCATATGAATATAATTGCAGATAATGGCTTTTATGAAGTGGAGTACGATAATGAGCACTACGAACATTTGGAATTTGTACGAATAGATCATATCTGTGAAATTACCTATGTTACATTAAAAAACATTTTAACCGGAGAAGTATATACTTTCGATACGGAACGAATTAAACGATTCCGGAAAATTATGAAGGTTTTGCCATCGTTTAAAGAGAATCCTGTTGCAGACAACAGCTCGTATTCTTTATAATATTTAATAACGGGGCTTGTCTATGAATTATATAAAGCAAGCTGGTTAGGCAGAATAAGAAGGAGTGGCAGTTTTGATTCATTTAACATGGCATGAACGCGATACAGTAAAAAAAGTAAAATGCGTGCATACAGATGCAGCAAAATACATTGTAGACAGAGCACTGACAGCAGGAAAAGTTTATGATGTTAAAAATGAAACCGAAGAATTCTATTTTATATTAGATAACTCTGGAAAAGTAAGCGGCTTTTACAAAGATTATTTCCAGAATGCTTAATAATAAGAAGAAAAACGGCCTGTATAAATACGGCCGTTTTCTTCTTTAATACATACTATCTTTGAGTCGGAAAAATTCTGCGTACGGTTTCGTTAAACTCATCAAAGAATCCCTCTACCGGCTGTCCGCCGCGGATATCGTCCGTATATCCAGTCATTCGATCATAAAAGTCAGGATTTACTGAAACATATACATTATCGATATCCTGATCGACAGACTTTACTTGATCGGCTATTTTACCTTCAATATCTCTTGTCAATTTCCCATTTCCATTATCCAATCGTGCAGCCACGTAGGCATTATTATCTGTAACAATCACGTTTGCTGTTTCAACTTCAGGGATGGCTGTGATTTTCTCGGCAGCTTTATCAGCAACCCTCATTCTAGGGGATTGTTCTCTTTTTTGATTTTCTGTACGGGTACGGGTCAGATCAATCCCCGGTTCTGTTGTACGCCCATTTTCCCCGTAATTGCTATCATTAACTTTGGTCGGCTGGCTCAAATCTCTGTTTCGCTGTGCTGTTTCATTCATATCAGTGTCATTCATCCCACATCCTGCAAGTACCACAGCTGTCAGAGCACCAGCAAGAATCGCTTTGCGCTTTAGCATTTTTATTCACTCCTTTTCTGTTTTTTCATCCTTAGGATTCCTATAACATTTTTTGTTATTCAATATTTTTTCCAATAAAAAGATGCTAAAATGATTGTTGGAAAGCCATAATGAAAGAGATGGTCATTTTGAAAGTTTTCATTTATATAGGAATGGGGGGCATGGCCGGAAGCCTTTTAAGGTATGTTATTTCTGAACAGTCCACCCATGCTTTGGGGAGCAGTTTCCCGTTCGGAACGTTAATCGTAAACCTTGCAGGAGCGTTCATTCTTGGACTTTTTACTTCACTTGTCATAAGGAAAAAACGACTTACAAATGAATGGCGGCTGGCAATTGGAACAGGGGCCATAGGTTCTTTTACCACTTTGTCCACCTTAAGCAATGAGACAGTTATGCTAATTGATGAACAGGCCTATATAAAAGCACTTCTTTATATCTCAATCAGTTTAGTTGGGGGACTTGCCGCTGCATTTGCAGGTTATCATGCGGGCTTAGGTAAAAAGGAGGCGGCCAGCCATGATTAATTTTCTATGGGTGGCTACAGGAGGTTTCCTTGGAGCAATCAGCAGATATCTGACTGTTCTGTATGTAAAAAGGAAATTTACATCAGATATTCCGGCTGGTACTCTGGCTGTAAACCTGTTAGGGTCTTTTTTATTAGGATTGTTAATTGGTTTGGATTTTAATGAAAATCTTTTTTTGCTTCTGGGTGTCGGTTTTATGGGGGCTTTTACAACCTTTTCAACCTTTAAATTTGAAACATTTGAGCTTTTGGAGGGAAAAAAGAAGAAACAAGCTGTTACATATTTAATTTTCACCTATGCGGGTGGCATTTTATTTGCATTTGCCGGATTAATATTAGGAAAAATCGAGTAGGAGGGGGTG
>NZ_JAGGQS010000085.1:0-8901 GCF_018613175.1 Bacillus sp. ISL-47
CCACCAGGTCAAGGAAATATGGTAGTTAATCAAGCGGAATAAAGACGAAAAACCCCTGGCCAGGGTAATAGGTTAGTTAATAATACAGATGCACGCCACTCTCTTACTGGGAACCGGCAAACGGCAGAAAAATCATGATCAAGACAAACAAGATAAAAATAGAACGGAAAAAGGTGATCGTTATGGCCCAGCATTGGCAAGAAATGCTTCCAATTGACAGATACACAGTAGCCGCCAGCGGGCTTTTGCATGAATATGACCGAAAAGTGATGACACTGTTGTACCAGCCTCTTATTGGTTCAACTTGTTTTAGCTTATATATGACCCTCTGGGCTGAACTGGAGGAAAACCGGCTTTGGTCTTCTTCCAACTCGCACCACAGCTTGATGAATTTTATGGGCATGGGGCTTAAGGAAATTTATGAAGCTCGTCTCAAGCTGGAGGGAATCGGGCTTCTAAAGGTATATGTAAACAAGGAAGATGATACCCGGTCGTTTATATATGAGCTGCTCCCTCCTTTAACACCAGAACAATTTTTCCTTGATGGCATGCTAAATATTTATCTCTACAGAAAATTGGGTAAAAACCAATTTATGAGGCTGAAACGCTTCTTTTCGGATCAAAAGGTGCATCCAAAACAAGGGTATCAAGAAGTAACCAAGGCTTTTCAGGATGTATATGAATCAGGGCATCCCGGCACTTTTGAGGTTGACAGGGATATGGAGCAGCTTATGAACGAGCCGAATGGGCAGGGGTATATAGGCAGACAAGAACAAGAGGGAATCCAGATCTCCAATGAAGCTTTTAACTTTGATTTGCTTCAGGCGGGGCTGAATGAATCGCTTGTTCCGAAAAAAGCCCTTACAGCTAAAGTAAAGGAATCCATCAGCAATCTTGCTTTTTTGTATGGAATTGATCCGATTCAAATGAAAAATATAGTGATCAGTGCTGTAAATGTAGACAATGAGATTAATGTTGAAGAATTAAGGAAATCTGCACGCGATTGGTACCAATTTCAAAACCAGGATCAGCTTCCATCCCTTATTGACCGGATACAGCCTGCTGTGCACCAAACTCATAAAAATGAGCCAAAGACGCAGGAAGAGGAATTGATCCGTTATTTGGAAATCACATCACCAAGGGAGCTTTTAAAAGATATATCCGGAGGAGCAGAGCCATCAAAAAGTGACTTGCAAATCATTGAGGATGTCATGTTCCAGCAAAAGCTTTTGCCTGGGGTAATTAATGTACTGATTCAATATGTTATGCTAAAAACAGATATGAAATTGACCAAAGGCTACGTTGATAAAATAGCGGGTCACTGGGCCAGAAAAAAGATCAAAACCCCCCAGGAGGCCATGCTTTTAGCTAAAAAAGAGCATCGCCAATATCTTGACTGGGCAGAAGGAAAGAAAACACCTAATAAAAAAGCGAATAAAAAGCAGCCTATCAGGACAGAAATGCTTCCTGACTGGTTTGATGATAAAAGTGAAACAAGCAGTAAAAAAACAGATGACCAGCCGCATAAGAGCGGCAAGGATCAGGATGAACTTGAAATGAAAAAAAGAGAGCTTAAAGAAAAACTGAAAAAACTTCGATCACAGGAGGTGACTGATTGATGGAAAAGATCAATGAAACACTTAGGCGCCTTGCGGGCAATGAAGGGTTCCAAAAAAGGTATGAAATGATGCGAAATCAAACGCTGAATCACCCGGAGGTAAAGGCTTTTTTGAGGGAAAATAAGGATGAAGTGACATCTGAAATGGTTGAAAAAAGCCTGATCAAGTTATTTGAGTATACACAGCAAAGCAAGGAGTGCAATAAATGCACTAGTCTTGAGGGCTGTGTCAATTTTATGCAGGGCTATCACCCTGAACTTGTTATTCAAAGGGGTATTATTGATTTGAAGTACGATAAGTGCCCCCGCAAGGTCATGAATGATGAGAAGAGGAAAAATGAAAAGCTTATCCAGAGTCTGTATGTCCCAACTGATATTTTACATGCCACGTTTGACTCTGTCTATGATGATGACGATCGTATCTTGGCAGTCGATAAGGCAGCTTCATTTGTAATGGACTATCAGCCAGGCTCTAAGAAAAAGGGGATTTATTTTTACGGTAAGTTCGGTGTCGGTAAATCCTATTTGCTTGGAGCCATTGCCAATGAGCTGGCAAGTAAAAAAGTATCTTCTATGATTGTATATGTCCCTGAGCTGTTCAGGGAATTAAAGAATTCAATTGGAGACCATACTTTAAATAGCAAGATTGAAACAATCAAAAAAGCACCTGTTTTAATGTTTGATGATATAGGTGCCGAAACGATGTCAAGCTGGACAAGGGACGAAATTTTAGGTCCAATTCTGCAGTTCCGCATGCAGGAAAGCCTTCCTACCTTTTTCACCTCTAACTTCGATTTCCAAGGGCTGGAGCATCATCTATCCTACAGCCAGCGCGGCGAAGAAGAAAAAATGAAGGCCAGAAGAATAATGGAGCGGATCAAATACCTTGCAGATCCAGTCCTTGTGGAAGGCCCGAACAGAAGAGTTTAACAAAGAAAGCTGCCGTGTCATGTCCGGCAGCTCCTTTTGTATTACTATTTTTCCCTGTATTAAATTGCTAAAAGAACAAACCTGACTTCTAATTTGGCCAAGTTCTCCATATACATAGAACAGAGATTTGTATAAAGGGGGGATTTGGTTGATCGAAATCATTTTCCAAAGCAGTACAGATGCAATGAATTTTTATGAGAATCTTCATGAGCGGCTGCTGTTTTCTAACCAAACCGATAAAAAAACTCTTCAATTTGAAGGTCAACATATAGTTAAAATCTTTATTGAACATAACCTAATAGATTTGGAGTCTGTAAAAGAAGTATTTTATCAGTTTATTGTCAACAGGAAGCAGGATGACTGGTTTAGAAGAATCCTCATGGAAAACTATTATTATGAAGATGAGGGTGAACAGCAGCAGATTCTTGAAATTATCCGCTCCATATTGGAAGGAAACCGTGAGGATCTCGCTGCATTTGTAAGCGATGTGGATGTTAAGGAAAGTTTGAAAAGTGCCATCGATCAGCTCTTTCAAAATAATATATCGTTTTCCTTTGATTCCTTTGTAAAGTTTCGGATGCGTCCGCTTATGGATCAAATGGCCAAATATGTGGAAGTATCCATCGATGAGTATAAAATGGAGCAGGAATATCAAATGTTTATTCAAACTTTAAGAGATTTTTTATCAGGCAGGAAGGCAAAGCTGGATACGATCCATGTACTTATGGATGAGGGCATTCATTTTTATGATGAGCAATTTTTTGAAATAAAGCGGGGAGAGCTTTTAAGAATGATTGACCGGAAACTTTTATCCAATCATCCGGTATATGTTGACTCCGTAACGATTGCCCCGCTTCTTTCCATTGCTCCATCCTGTATTTATCTTTATTCAGATGACTATGAACAGCCATTGGTCAGAACGATCCGCAACATATTTGAAGAAAGACTTGTACTGGATTCCATTTCAGGTTTTTATGAAAATAAAAGAATCTATCCTTACGCAGCTGATGAAAAAATGTAAGATATACCCTTGATTTTCCTGAAATAACAAACTATAATAACGTACATATTATGTTATTCAAGCAAAAGTTGCGATGAGGATAAGGGTATTCTTATACGGTTCAAAGAGAGGGAAGGCAAGGCTGAAACCTTCCTAACACGATTCGAATGCTTACCGCCTCTGAACTCCAGCCAGGAAATGGGCTGGCGGGAAAAGACCGTTATCTTACTACAGAGTCATTTTTCGCATGAGAAAATGAGAAGTAGGGTGGAACCGCGTGTTAATAATAACTCGTCCCTTTTTTAGGGGCGGGTTTTTTTGTTTTTGGCTGAGTTTCAGGTTATTAACATGGCCATCTGTAAAAGGTTAAAACGCAAGAACATCTGAATTCAGTTATCTTGCGCTAACATAAAAAGGAGGAAATATCATGTCAGAAGTTGTTAAAGTTTCGTTTCCAGATGGTGCTGTAAAGGAGTTTCCAAAGGGAACGACAACAGAAGATATTGCAGCTTCGATCAGCCCGGGCCTAAAGAAAAAGGCGATTGCCGGAAAGCTGGATGGAGAAATGTATGATCTTCGGCGTCCAATTGAAAAGGATGGGGCTATTGAAATTGTCACAGCTGACAGCAGCGACGCGCTTGAGGTTCTTCGCCATAGTACTGCCCACTTGATGGCGCAGGCGATAAAACGTTTATATAAAAATGTAAAGCTAGGTGTCGGCCCAGTTATTGAAGGCGGATTTTATTATGACATAGACCTGGAAGAATCCCTGTCGCCGGAGGACCTTCCTGTAATTGAAAAAGAAATGAAAAAAATCATTAATGAAAATATTGATATCAACCGCAAAGAAGTCAGCCGCAATGAAGCTGTTGAGATGTATAAGGAAATTGGTGATGAATATAAGCTTGAACTGATTGAAGCCATTCCAGAAGATGAAACAGTAACAATTTATGAGCAGGGTGAATTTTTTGACCTATGCCGAGGCGTTCACGTTCCCTCAACAGGAAAGCTGAAAGAGTTTAAATTATTAAGCATTGCCGGGGCATACTGGAGAGGCGACAGTGATAATAAAATGCTTCAGCGTATTTATGGAACAGCCTTTTTCAAAAAAGAAGACCTGGCTGAACATTTACGTTTGCTTGAGGAAGCAAAAGAGCGTGATCATCGTAAAATCGGCAAAGAGCTTAACCTGTTCATGAACTCTCAAAAGGTTGGCCAAGGCTTGCCTTTATGGCTGCCGAAAGGGGCAACAATCCGCCGCAACATCGAGCGCTATATTGTTGATAAGGAAGAAAGATTAGGTTATAACCATGTGTATACTCCAATCATGGGAAGTGTAGATCTTTATAAAACTTCCGGACACTGGGACCATTATCAAGAGGACATGTTCCCGGTGATGGAAATGGATAATGAACAGCTTGTTCTGCGCCCGATGAATTGCCCGCATCACATGATGATTTACAAAAACGGCATTCACAGCTATCGCGAGCTGCCTATCCGTATTGCTGAACTTGGAACAATGCACCGCTATGAAATGTCAGGGGCCCTATCCGGACTTCAGCGCGTGCGCGGAATGACTCTCAATGATGCGCACATCTTTGTTCGTCCTGACCAGATTAAGGAAGAATTCAAGCGCGTTGTTCATTTGATCCTAGAGGTATATAAGGATTTCGATATTAATGATTATTCATTCCGTCTATCCTACAGGGATCCTCAAGATACTGAGAAATATTTCGATGATGATGAAATGTGGGAAAAGGCACAGGCAATGCTGAAAGAAGCCATGGATGAAATTGGCCTGGATTACTTTGAGGCAGAAGGCGAAGCAGCTTTTTACGGCCCGAAATTGGATGTACAGGTTAAAACTGCACTTGGCAAGGATGAGACATTATCCACTGTCCAGCTTGACTTCTTATTGCCTGAACGTTTCGATTTAACATATGTAGGAGAAGATGGAAAGCCTCATCGCCCTGTAGTTATCCACCGCGGTGTTGTATCCACAATGGAACGATTTGTGGCATTCCTGATTGAAGAATACAAAGGAGCATTCCCAACATGGCTAGCGCCTGTTCAAGTCCAGGTCATTCCGGTGTCTCCTGATGTGCACTTTGATTATGCAAAACAAGTACAGGAGCAGCTTCAGGCAGAAGGCATCCGCGTTGAGCTTGACGACCGCAATGAAAAAATCGGCTATAAAATCCGTGAAGCGCAAATGCAAAAAACTCCTTACATGCTTGTAGTCGGAGACAATGAAGTAACTGAAAAAGCTGTCAATGTACGCAAGTATGGAGAGCAAAAGTCAGAAACAGTTCCATTTGAAGATTTCATCTCAGCTCTAAAAGCTGAAGTTAAACGTTAATATAGGTATGAAAGGGCTGCGCAGTCTGCAGCCCTTTTCTATTTTAAACTCAGTTAAGAACGATTCGTTGATATATGGGCGGTTTTCGTTGGTATATATTTATTCGTTTATATATTTTGACTCTTGAAAAAAGCTGGGACTTATTTCTTTTTAAAAGAAATTAGCAAAACCATATTGCAAAAGGTGATATATTTTGTTATGCTTTTCTTCGTTGTGATAAAAGTTATTCGTTTGACACGAAATCATACTTTGTGATATAGTATCTAAGGTAATTGAATACAGTTTGAGGAAAAGAAGAAGCACCCGCTTCTCACCTGATTGACGCAAAGTGCAGTTGGCAGGTTTTACGTGAACATTTTCTGTTTATATACGTAAGTGTGGGTGTTTTCATCCGCACTTTTTTATTTGGTTAAAAACAGTTCTGCTTCCCTCTGTGGAAGAGAAATGTTGCATAACTTGCGATTCAGCTTTGGTCCGGTGCAGTTGACAGCTTATGGAGCTGTCAATCTCCAGCAGGCGCTTGCGCTTTTCTTGACCCAAACGTTGTGTTCGCATTAAACCTTGGAGGTGTCTAGCTATTAGCAAAGATATGTTGTTAAACGAGGGCATTCGCGCCCGCGAAGTCCGTCTTATTGACCAAAACGGCGAGCAGTTAGGAATTAAATCAAAATTCGACGCACTTGAAATTGCTTCTCGTGCAAATCTTGATCTTGTTCTGGTTGCACCGAATGCGAAACCTCCTGTAGCCCGTATCATGGACTACGGAAAGTTCAAGTTCGAGCAGCAGAAGAAAGAAAAAGAAGCTCGCAAAAACCAGAAGATTATCAGTATAAAAGAGGTTCGCCTTAGTCCGACTATTGAAGAACATGACTTTAATACTAAACTTCGCAATGCTATTAAATTCCTTGAAAAAGGCGATAAAGTAAAAGCATCGATCCGATTCAAAGGACGTGCCATTACGCATAAGGAAATTGGCCAGCGTGTTCTAGTCCGCTTTGCGGAAGCCTGCAATGAAGTTGCAGCAGTGGAATCACATCCAAAAATGGATGGCCGAAGCATGTTTATGGTCTTAGCACCGAAAAACGACAAGTAAGAGGAGGAATTCCCCATGCCAAAAATGAAAACTCACCGCGGCGCTGCAAAGCGTTTCAAAAGAACAGGTTCTGGTAAACTGAAGCGTTCTCATGCTTACAGAAGCCATATGTTCGCTAACAAATCTCAAAAACAAAAGCGTAAGCTTCGCAAAGGAACTCTTGTTTCTTCAGGCGATTACAAGCGCATCCGTAACTTACTAGTAAATCTTAAGTAATATCTCGAAATTAGGAGGGAAATAATATGCCACGTGTAAAAGGCGGTACAGTTACTCGCAAACGTCGTAAAAAAGTTCTTAAATTAGCTAAAGGTTATTTCGGTTCAAAACATACATTATACAAAGTTGCTAACCAGCAGGTTATGAAATCCCTAATGTATGCATACCGCGACCGTCGCCAGAAAAAGCGCGACTTCCGCAAACTTTGGGTTACTCGTATTAACGCAGCAGCTCGCATGAACGGTCTTTCTTACAGCCGTTTAATGCACGGTTTAAAGCTTGCTGGCATCGAAGTTAACCGCAAAATGCTTGCTGAATTAGCAATCGCTGACGAAAAAGCATTTGCTGAATTAGCATCAGTTGCAAAGCAGCAGCTTAGCAAATAATATATATTCAACAGCCATTCTCTAAACGGGAGTGGCTTTTTTATTTTTTGCTCTGTTAAATGGGGCTGTTGATTTCCGTTCCAGGCAATCGCTTTCCACGGGGCGGGCGGTGAGCCTCCTCGGCGCTCGCGCCTGTGGGGTCTCACCTGTCCCACTCCTCCCGCAGGAGTCGATTGCCTTCCACTCCAATCAACTAAGTGAAAAATCAACATTAAGCTTTAACAGAGCCTATTTCTTAAGAACATAGCAATCCCTTCATAAGAACATTGCTATTTATATATAGACAAAATGCCTTTACTTCTCTTAAGCTCTTACAGGCGTAATACATACAAAGGAGATATGCATGATTAAATTAATTGTTCTCATTTATTTGGTTATGAATTTGGCCGGTTTTGTCTTGATGAAGCTGGATAAAGAAAAAGCCAAAAGAAATCAGTATCGGATCAGTGAAAGGAATTTGTGGCTTGTGGCTTTCTTTAGCGGTGCTGCGGGGATGACAATTGGAATGAACACATTTAGGCATAAAACAAAACATCTGCAATTTAAAATGGGGCTGCCTTTTTTAGCCTTGCTGGAAGCAGGGTTAATCCTGTACCTTATCATTCAATTGTCATAAGCAGGCATGGCCCTCCATAAGCTTTAGTGAACACCCAGAATGACAGCCGGGAGAAGGTGGATGCATGAATGATCAATTGTCGCTGTTGTTTGTGATCGTGGAGACTGCTGGAATTCTTGCTCCCATTGCTTTTATTTTTTTTCATATGATACGGCAGGTTTTATTTATTCCCGTCGCGCTTGTTTGCGTGACAGGAGGAGTTCTGTTTGGAAGCTTTTATGGCTCTGTTTTCTCGATTTTCGGATTAATGATGAGCAGTATTCTCTTTTATTTTATGATCAGCAAAATGCCAAGAACGCATGAAAAGCTTTCTTTATTAAAGAAAAGGTGGTTCGGCGAGTACCGGAATCTGACTGTCGGGCAGGTAACTGTCTTAAGGCTTATTCCCTTTATTCACTATCATTTACTCAACTTTTGCCTAATGGAAAGAAATAAGAATTTTAATGAGTATGTGAAAAATTCCTGGGTCAGCAATTTGCCTCTTGCAATCTTTTATACCGTGTTTGGGGAGTTCATCAGCCGCTTTACTCCATCCATGATTCTGATAATCTTGTTTTCTCTTGCTATTTTAGTTTTTGTATTAAGGGAGAAAACAACTGTTATAAAATGGGAGGAATTCTTTAAAGCAGCATAAAAAAACGTTCGGATGGCCCGAACGTTTTTTACATGTGCGCCCGGCATGG
>NZ_JAGGQS010000086.1:0-13245 GCF_018613175.1 Bacillus sp. ISL-47
TACATTAATGCAAGGCCAGTGCACCTGTCCTCCACTGCGTTAAATCATTAAAAACTCAGCGAGGTTTAGATGCCATTTTTAAAATTATTCTTTTACAAATTCTTTCGTGCTTCTGACTGTATCGATCGGTCGGACATAGCTTTCGATTTGTTCCCTTTTTGGTTCAAGGAACGGGGGAAGCGACAGCTTTTCACCAAGTGTTTCATAGGGTTCGTCACCCATAAACCCTGGCCCGTCCGTTGCAAATTCGAACAGAATTTGCGGGGCTACTCTTGAATATAAAGAACCGAAGAAGAATCGGTCCACGAATCCTGAGGTTTGGAAACCAAAGCTTCGCATATGGTTATCCCATTCCTCCAATACAGATTTATCGTCAACACGGAATGCCGCATGGTGGACAGTCCCATAACCCTGGCGAGACTGCGGAAGAACAGCATTGTGCTCAACAATGACTTGTGCGCCGTTTCCGCCTTCACCCACTTCGAATAAATGGAAGTCTCCTTCTTGAGCTATTTCCTTAAAGAGCAGCACTTTTTCCATCATTTCTTTAAAATAATCAAATTGGGCAATCCGGACAAACAGCGGCCCCAATCCAGTTATGGCGTATTCAAGCGGAATTGGGCCTTTTTGCCATGGTATACCGGATGCTACGCCTTTGTTGTCTTCATCTGAAATTAATTGATACTGCTGGTCATCAAAATCAGCAAATGACAGCGTCTTTTTGCCAAATTGTTCCTTGATGCCAGTGTGTTTAACTCCAAGGCGGTCAAAGCGTTTTACCCAGTAATCCAGTGCCGCATCGGCTGGAACACGGAAAGATGTTTTCGAAATCTCGTTAGTCCCATGAGAACCCTTAGGAATTCCAGGGAAATCGAAAAAAGTCATATCCGTTCCGGGGCTCCCGGTGTCATCTGCAAAAAACAAATGATAAGTTTGGATATCATCCTGGTTGACTGTTTTCTTAACGAGGCGCATCCCCAGTACATAAGTGAAAAATTCGTAGTTCTTTTCTGCGCTGCTTGTAATAGCCGTTACATGGTGAATACCTTTTAAGTGATTCAAAGTAAAATTCCTCCCTTGTCTTTTCCTATAGCCATGTTGAGATTTGCAGCCCAATGGCTTTGTATTTATCTTAAAATAATATATCTTTAATTCGAGATAATTTTACTTTATCACGGATGCATTCGGGTGTCAATTCATGAGAAAGTTAGAAAAATGATTTGATTATATCCTCTTCGTGATTGCATTCCTTGCAAATATACTCAATTTCCAAAGCATCTTCCCTGGCGATGTGCTCCGTCTCTTTTCCACAAACCTCACAATATCTATTTTCCGTGATCTCTTTCATGTTAGCATCTCTCCTGTAAATGTCGTTTATCTTGTTTTAACCATAATCCCGGATTCTAAACAAAAAAACCAGCACCCGATTGGGAACTGGTTTAGTCACATTATGTAGCAGCCGCCTTTGCCGTAATGAAGTATAAGAAAGTTTTAAACCACCACTCCTCAAAGTGGGTGTTCGCAGAAACCTTCCTGCCTGTCCTCCTTGTCATATAGACAGAGGCTTGTCATTCCCGTTTCAATGTTAAACTCCCTGTTACAGCTTAAAGGTTAAAACTTTATTATGATTACGAACAATGCAGCTTGTAGTATTATATTAAATGATTTGGATCAATTTTTCAATGGTAATGCTCTCCGTGTTGTCTATTTTTTTGTAGTACTTCCTTTTCTGCTTGTAATATGGTTGTTATCCGGGGTATTATCGACGATCGTCACTTCTTTTCTTGTATTATGGTAATTAATTACAATTCTGTAACAACCATGGTCTTGTCTTTGTCTAAAAATGAGCACCATTAGCTTCTTGGCGACCATCCTCTCTCCTCCAACTGATTTTTGGGCGTCATAAACCCTCCATAACGACCATCCCTTCTGCTTCAGCTCATTTTTGGGCTTCATAAGCGCTCCATGTCGACGATTTCCCTCTGCTCCTGCTCATATTTGGGCTTCATAAACGCTCGATGACGACGTTTCCCTCTGTTCCTGCTCTTATTTGGTCCTCATAAACACTCCATGTCGACGTTTCCCTCTGCTCCTGCTCTTACTTGGTCCTCATAAACGCTCCATGTCGACGTTTCCCTCTGCTCCTGCTCTTATTTGGGCTTCATAAACGCTCGATGACGACGATTCCCTCTGCTCCTGCTCATATTTGGTAGTCATAAACGCTCCATGTCGACGATTCTCTCTGCTCCTGCTCTTATTTGGTCCTCATAAACACTCCATGTCGACGTTTCCCTCTGCTCCTGCTCATATTTGGTAGTCATAAACGCTCCATGTCGACGTTTCCCTCTGCTCCTGCTCATATTTGGTCCTCATAAACCCTCCATGTCGACGTTTCCCTCTGCTCCTGCTCATTTTTGGGCTTCATAAACGCTCCATGTCGACGTTTCCCTCTGCTCCCGCTCATATTTGGGCTTCATCAACGCTCCATGACGGCAACATTCACTGCCCCGGTCGGTTTTAGGTACTTGTAACCCCCTATGATTATATTCGTCTTAACTCTTCTTGCTCACTATACACTCTCTATTCCAAAAAATCCCAAACACACTTCCCCCCGCTCAGTCAAAATCCGGGAATTCTGTTATACATTTTCCACTTTTAGCAAATACTTTTTTGTAAAGTACTTTTGAATAGGTGGTGCAGTATGGGCGAGGAAAGGTTCACTTTTTATATTGATGATAAGGAGATTGAAGCTCGGCCTGGTCAGTCGATTTTTGAGGCTGCACGAGATTTTAATCATTTTTTGCCGGGGATTTGTTCGACTCAGCCGGATTTGGGGGTTGGGGTCATCCAGACTTGTGATACGTGTTATGTGGAGATTAACGGTGAGCTAAAGCGCTCTTGTGCGACTTCAGCAGAACCGGATATGAAGGTGAGCTCTGTTTCCGAGCTGGCCAAGGAAGCACAGCTTGAGGGGATGTCACGCATCCTGAAAAACCATGAGCTTTATTGCACGGTTTGCGATAACAATAACGGCAACTGTGTGGTACATAATACGGCGGAGCATTTTCAGATTGAGCATCAGAAGTATGAGTTTAAGCCGAAGCCTTATCCACAGGATAATTCGAATCCCTTTTACCGGTATGAACCGGATCAGTGTATTCTTTGCGGGCTTTGTGTGGAGGCATGCCAGGATCTGCAGGTCAGTGAAGTGCTGAGTATTGCATGGGACCGGGAGCAGCCGCGCGTTATTTGGGATAATGATGTTCCGATTAATGAATCTTCCTGTGTTTCATGCGGGCATTGTGTGACTGTATGTCCTTGTAATGCGTTGATGGAAAAATCGATGCTTGGAAAAGCGGGCTATTTGACCAATATTCCAAAGCCGCTTCTCGAGCCAATGATTGATTTAACGAAAGAGGTTGAACCGGGATATAAAGAAATTTTTGCGATTTCCAATGTAGAAGCAGCGATGCGGGAAGCGCGGATTGAACGGACTAAAACGGTCTGCACTTATTGCGGAGTCGGGTGCAGCTTCGAGGTTTGGACAAAGGACCGTGAAATTTTAAAAATTCAGCCGCAGCCTGATGCCCCTGTTAACGGCATTTCTACTTGTGTAAAAGGAAAGTTTGGCTGGGATTTCGTGAACAGCAAGGAGCGCTTAACCAAACCTTTAATCAGAAAAGGCGAAAAATTTTATGAGGCGTCTTGGGATGAGGCCCTCTCCCTGATTGCTGAAAAATTCCTAAAGATAAAGGAAGAAGATGGTTCCAATGCCCTCGGTTTTATTGCATCCTCTAAATGCTCAAATGAGGAAAACTATCTTTTCCAGAAGCTTGCCCGGGCTGTTTTTAAAACAAATAATATCGATAACTGTTCAAGGTACTGCCAGACGCCCGCTTCCATGGGGCTTATTCGCACGGTAGGAATCGGTGGTGACTCCGGAACGATGAAGGATATTGCGAGTTCCGGGTTAATTATCGTAGTCGGTGCCAATCCGGCTGAGTCCCACCCTGTTCTGGCAACCAGAATTAAGCGCTCAAATAAATTGGCTGATCAAAAGCTGATTGTAGCAGATCTTCGTAAAAATGATCTTGCTGACAGAGCAGATTTACATATCCATCCAAAGCCGGGAACTGACCTTGTTTGGCTTTCTGCCGTCACCAAATATATTGTTGACCAGGGTTGGGAAGACCGGGAGTTCCTCAATAACCGAGTGAACCATGTGGATGAATATATTAAATCTCTTGATAAATTTACGCTTGAGTATGCAGAGGAAGTCACAGGCATTTCTAAAGACACCTTAATCACGATCGCAACGATGATTCATGAATCCAAGGGCACCTGTATCCTGTGGGCAATGGGCGTTACCCAGCATTTGGGCGGTACGGATACAAGTACAGCAATTGCCAATCTGTTATTAATTACAGGCAATTTTGCGAAGCCTGGAGCTGGCGCCTATCCGCTGCGTGGCCATAATAACGTTCAGGGTGCGAGTGACTTTGGCACGATGCCTTCATGGCTGCCGGGCTATCAGCCAATTGAAAATGATGAAATCCGCAGCCGTTTTGAAGAAGCCTGGGGAACGGATCTGCCTAAGAAACCTGGCTTAAACAACCATCAAATTGTTGAAGCGATACAGGCAGGCAAAGTAAAAGGAATGTATCTGTTCGGAGAAGAAATGGGCTTGGTTGATTCCAATATCAATTACGTTCATGAGGCGTTTGAAAAACTGGATTTCTTTGTCGTTCAGGACATTTTTTTCTCAAAAACGGCCCAATTTGCAGATGTCGTTCTTCCTGCAGCTCCAAGCCTTGAGAAAGATGGAACGTTTACGAATACAGAGCGGCGCATCCAAAGGTTTTACAAAGTTTTTGAGCCGCTGGGAGACAGCAAGCCAGACTGGCTTATTTTCCAGGAACTCGCTAATAAACTGGGAGCAAACTGGAACTATAATGATCCAAGCGAGATTATGGATGAAGCTGCTAAGCTAACACCTTCTTTTGCCGGAGTCAGCTACAAACGCCTGGAAAATTGGGAGAGCTTAGTATGGCCTGTTGCTGCAGATGGAACAGATACACCTTTGCTTTACAAAGACAAATTCAACTTCCCGGATGGAAAAGCGCGCTTGATTACGGTTGATTGGACACCTCCTTTCATGGCTGGAGAGGAGTACGACCTTCACCTTAACAACGGCCGCATACTCGAGCACTTCCATGAAGGGAATATGACTTATCAATCTGAGGGCATTTCCTATAAAGTGCCGGAGCTTTGGCTTGAGGTTTCTCCGGAGCTGGCAGAAGAACGTAAGATCCAAACAGGCAGCCTTGTTCGCCTGACCTCCCCTTACGGCCATGTGAAAGTGAAAGTTTGGGTAACAGACCAGGTCAAAGGAAAAGAACTCTATTTGCCAATGCATACAACAGAAGGAAGAGGCGCGGTCAACAAGCTGACAAGCAGTTATCATGACAAGATTACGCATACGCCGAACTACAAAGAAATGCAGGTAAAAATGGAAGTGCTTGAACGGGATGGCGATTCCCCGCTTCCGCACCACAATTTCCGGTTTGGCAATCCGCAGCCTCACATTGGAGTTGAAACAGAGAAAAAATGGAATCGTGATGATTTTATCTCTATTCCAGAAATGCTGAAAAGGGAGGGCCTCTTCGATGGCGAAAGCGATCAAGCAAATTGAGCTGGTTCAGCCATCAGCTCAGGAAGAACAGGCAAAGGACATAGCGGCGTTATTGGAGCAGCTTGCCGAAAATCGCGAAGCAATCTCGAGCACCATAGATATCATCAGCCAGCTTCAAAAGGCAGGGATTCTCGATATCATCCAAGGTTTCTTGCACTCAAAGGATAAAGTGGCCGCTATTGCCATTGATCAAGTAAACCAGCCCAATATGCACAATATTATCCGCAATGGGTTTAATACAGTGGATTTTCTAGGGTCACTGGATCCCCAGCAAATGAGCATCATGATGAGCGCTGTCACAAAAGGCCTTGACGAGTCTGCAGAGGTCATGAAGAAAAATGAAAAGCGCAGCATGTGGGGACTTATGAAAGCAATGAGAGACCCTGATACCAACTTGGCAATAAATACGATGCTTGGTTTTCTTAAGGGTATGGGCAAGGAAATGGGCAAAGAGCATACTCATTATAAAACAGGAGAGTGAATGCTGCCTTGATTACACGGACGGTTTCAATTGAAAACATGGATAAAGGCGATGAAGAAAGATTAAATCAGGCATTAAACGATGTCTGGGGTGTCCGCAAAGTAAAGCTGAATCCCATGAGTGGCGAAGCGGTTATCTCCTTTGATGAAGAAGCTGCTTCCTTCATGGATTTTGAGCAGGCGATTAAAGATTGCGGATATAATATTCTTTCAGCTGACTAATAATTACCTAAAGTAATCTTTACTCTAAGGAGGGTTTCATTTGGCAAGAGTGTGTGAAATCTGCGGCCGCAGAGAAGAGGCTGAAGATGAAGAGTATAGCTTCGATATTTTGGACGTGTGTCCTGATTGTACAAATGACCGAAGTCACCCCTTGACTCTCGGGTAACAGCAAAAAGGCTCTTGCCGTATATCCGGCAAGAGCCTTTTGTTTTATTCTGTGACAAGCTGCTGGCTTGTCCTTTTTTGTTTTTTGGTTGCTCTGATTTTTTTGATGTCGCGCTTCATGAGCAGCGATACGATGAATCCGATGGCAAGCATGGTTCCAAAGACGTAGAATGTAACCGTGTAGCTTTGGGTTGCTTCGTAAATATTGGATACAAGCATCGGGCCTACGACACCGGCGATGGACCAGGATGTCAGCAGGTAGCCGTGGATGGCGCCAAGCTGTTTGGTTCCGAATAGGTCGCCGATAAAGGCTGGCAGTGATGCGAATCCTCCTCCATAGCATGAAACGATGATGTAGAGGAAGACGGAAAACACAAATGAGTTTGTGATAAACGGAAGGATGAAGAAGGCTGCCACCTGGATCAGGAAGAAGGTCATGTATGTATTTCCTCTTCCGATGTAATCGGATGCAGATGCCCATCCAATTCGTCCTCCGCCGTTAAATAGTCCCATGATTCCGACGATGCTTGCTGCGGTTATCGCACTGGCGCCAGTGATTTCCTGGGCCATTGGCGCGGCAACTGATAAAATCATGATCCCTGCTGAGATGTTGATAAACATCATAATCCATAGCAGCCAGAAACGCCGTGTTTTTATGGCTTCATTAGCAGTCAGCTGAGCAAGGTCCGCTTTTACCGGGCGTTCTTCACTCTTTTCCTCCATTCCTTCAGGTTTCCAGCCTTCAGGCGGCTTTGCGATATAAAGTGCCCCAGCGATCATAAGGATAAAATAGCTAATTCCCAGGATATAAAACGTTGTGGGAATGGAAGTGGTAATCATCAATCTGCTTGCGATTGGACTCGTGATAAGAGCTCCTGCTCCAAAGCCCATGACGGCCATTCCTGTTGCAAGTCCCCTTCTGTCCGGGAACCACTTTACCAATGTGGATACAGGTGCAATATAGCCGAAGCCTAGCCCTAAACCTCCGATAACACCAAAGAAGATCAGGAATAAAATATAGTTTTCCATTTGGACGGCGAAACCCGCTCCAACGGTACCGATTCCGAAAAATACGGCTGCAATCATTGCCGACTTTCTTGGTCCATTTTTTTCAACAAACCGGCCAAAAAAGGCTGCGGCAACACCCAGAATGAAAATGGCAATGGTGAATGCGAGGGAAACATCGGTTTTTTCCCATCCAAGAGCTTCCTTTAATGGATTTTGATAAACACTGTAAGCATACACGGATCCTATGGATAGATGAATGGCGACAGCTGAAAGTGCGATGAGCCATCTGTTCTTGTTAGCCATAAGTAACCCCTTTCCCTTAACTATTATTTTATTTATTCCCCAACAGAGGAATAAGTCTAATGCTACTTTTTACCTTCCCAAAAAAGCCTGCCTCTAATCCTCTTAGAGACAGGCTTTTTGTAAAATCATCTTGAAACAAAACCTTTTTTTAATAAATGGATTTCCGTTTTATAATTACTTAGTGCTTCTTCGAATGATAATTCTCCTGCAAATTTTTTCACGAAATTATGGAAAGTGACGGAAGAGATAATTTGCATCATATGAAAAAGTTCATGTTCATCTTTGATATTCAGGTTATCGTGGCTGATCAAAATACTGATTTTCTTAAAGTCCTCATTAAGGTCAGTTTCGCTAAAGCTTCTGGCAAATACATTTTCAATACGGTGCGTCATATTAAGAAACAAATTTCGTAAAAACTGCAGATTCTCTTTTTCTTCCGATATGATGCTTTGGTAAAATTCGATCATCGCCTCGAAAATATCGCCGTTATTCTTTTTTAGCGTGTTTACAAAATGGCTTTTGTACCCGGAAACATGGCTATTTAATAAGAAGAAAAAGGCATCTTCTTTGTCATCGAAGTATTGGTAAAAACTGCCGCGAGGAATTTTTGCATCTTTTATAATATTGGATATCGAAGCCTGAAAGAGCGGCACCCGGGCAAATTCCTTTTTGGCTGCGCTTATTAATGTTTCCCGCTTATCATCAGGCAAGTTAAAAAAAGTAATCTTGGGCATATATTCTGCCTCCTTACGGCTAACCTCTTTTTTCCTCTTTTAAGAACTGGATAAAATATGGGATCGATTTGCGAGGCTGGTCATTGATGAGTACCTGGTACCTCGATTTCAGGTGGTCAGAAGCCCACTGGCTTTTTTTGATCCGTTCCTTTATATACACTGTACTTATTTTTTGGATTTCCTGCTGCTGATGCTTTCCCTCTTTAGAGAGCGCGAACCCGAGCGCTCCTATAATGGCATACATAAGGATGGCCAGCGGCGATGTTTCCTGATCTGGCATGGTAAAAAATAATGTCATTAAATTGATTAGCGACAGAATGATTAACGGCGTAGACCAAAAAATATATCTGGCAGCTTTTTTTGTAAACGGCGAAACTTTTTCTTCCAGCTGTTCAAGCTCTCTTTTTACAAAGCTTGGCATGTCAGTCCATATTTGCATGAAAACGGCTCTCCTTTATGTTTGGTTAAACTTATTTTTTAGTATCAGCTGCAAGGTCTCATTCTGGAAGGGAGACCGTAAATCGGACTCTTCTTCCCTTGCAAGCTCCTTTAGCTGTATCATTTCGTGATGGATTGTTTCCATTTTCCGATCAAGGCGTGCGGCAGTATCGGCAGCCTCTTTCAGTTCATTCACTATTCTTTGCGGGATGTCCTTATTGTACTTATAGTAAATCTTGTGCTCCAGGCTGGCCCAGAAATCCATGGCGATTGTGCGGATCTGGATTTCCACAGGAACAAGCTCTTCTCTGTCTGACATAAAAATTGGAATCTCCACAATCAGATGCAGACTTTGATACCCATTGGGCTTAGGATTTTGGATATAATCCCTGCATTCGAGAACTCTAATATCTTTTTGGCTTTCAAGCATATTTTTGATTTCATAAATATCCGAAACAAAGGAACATGTAATGCGTACTCCTGCGATATCCCTGATATTTTGCTGGATGGAATCAATGGAAATCTCCAGGCCTTTTCTCTGCAGCTTGTTTATTAAGCTTTCTGGAGATTTCACACGGGATTTGACATGTTCAATCGGGTTATAGTCGTGCACATATTGAAATTCCTCTTTTAAAATATTTATTTTCGTATTGATTTCCTCAAGAGCAAATTTATAGGACATCATGAATCGCACTAAATCAGTCCTTAGTTCTTTCATTTTGTTATAACGGTCAGTTGTTTTTGTAACCATAATGGCTCCTTTATATGTTAGCCGTATTTTTAGCACGCTTGGAAATGGATGGCCTTAAGCAAAGGGATGCATTTACTCCCTGCTTCTGCAATTTCAAAACCAGCGATTGTATTTTTGTCTGTTTCAAAGCCTTCACCTCGTTATGACACCGTGTCATCCCTTTACTTGAAATTTTATATGACAATGTGTCATCAGTCAATGGATTGTGACACATTGTCATAAAATAACTATAAAATTATTTTAGGCGGACTGGAGTATGGATTAAAATTCATAATTGTTTCATTATTTTGTAAATATGTTACAATTAATCTAATTCCACCAACACTTTAAAGGAGAAAAATGTGAATATAAAAACGATACATAGGGGCTGGCTAATACTTTTACTATCCGTTTTGACAGGACTGGCATGCCTTGGGCTGGGCCGTTTTTCATATGGTGCCATTCTTCCATTTATGAAAGCGGGATTAAACCTGAACTATATTGAAACGGGGTGGGTAACCTCTTCCATTTTCCTTGGGTATGTTTTATGTGCTTTTTTTGCAGGCTATTTTGTGAATAAGTTTTCGGCAAAAAAAGTGATCATCGTGTTTTTATGGGTCATTTTCCTGGGCATGATTGCAACGTCTTTAAGTACGGGCTTTATTTCAGCCTATCTATCAAGCTTCTTTATTGGAATTGGATCAGGAGGGGCAAATGTTGCCTCGATGGGAGTGGTTTCTTCCTGGTTTTCTCCCCGGAAAAGAGGTATGGCTTTAGGCATTCTGAATGCCGGCAATGGTTTGGGAATTGTTTTCTCGGGGGTAGCTGTTCCCATTATCGTCACGTCAAGTATTGGTTCTGGCTGGAGAATCAGCTGGGTGCTGCTGGCCACTCTGGTGCTGTTCATATCTATTTTGAATATTTTCTTTTTAAAAAGCCATCCAGGCGACGCAGGAGTTTTTCCTGTTGGAAGTTTAAATGAAAGCTTTAATCATAACGCTTCCTCCAAATTAAATACCGGCAGCTTACACTCCGTTTACAAAAATCCACTGGTATGGACAATCGGCATTTGTTATTTCCTCTGG
The DNA here is from genome assembly GCF_018613175.1 of Bacillus sp. ISL-47. Lineage (NCBI taxonomy): Bacteria > Bacillati > Bacillota > Bacilli > Caryophanales > Bacillaceae > Bacillus > Bacillus sp. ISL-47. Next base: position 10,858 of record NZ_JAGGQS010000086.1, read on the forward strand.
GGATTCAGCTATATTATGTTCACCACATTCCTGGTAGACTTTCTGATTGATTTCGGTCTTAGCAGCCTCATAGCAGGTAGGATTTTTGCGATTGCCGGTTTTATCAGTATTATCAGCGGTTTTCTGTGGGGATCGATTTCAGACCGCCTCGGACGGCTGACTTCATTATCTCTTGTCTTCTTTTTGCAGATGCTTTTCCTGCTGGGTTTTAGTTTTTCCGCGAACAGCAGCGGTTTAATCGCACTTGCGATTCTTTACAGTATTACATTATGGGGAACACCTGCCATTATTCTGGCAAGTACATCGGAGTTTGTCAGTCAAACACAAGTATCCAGTGCCATCGGATTTTTAACCCTTTTCTTTGGTATCGGACAGTTAGTTGGGCCGATCATCATTGGATATATTCTAAATTTAACAAGCTCTTATTCACATGCCTTTCTTCTTTCTGCTCTCTCCTGCTTCTCGGGTTCCCTGATCAGCATCATGCTGCATCATTATTTAAAAAAAGCAAAAACTCATACCGCACAGCACATAAAAAGCGGAGTTTAATCACTGGCTGCCTAGCCTGGGATTAGGCTTTTTTTGCTTTCCAGCCTATTTACATTACCCTATTTTCAGCTGTATAATAAGTATTATTATTTAGTTACCCCAAGTAACTATTACTCAAAGTAACTACTTTAGGAGGTTTCTCAGATTAAAACTTTTCAAAAATTCTTCCACCAGCTGGTTTTAATGTACCGCCCTTTTGAAAATAGGCTGAACTTAGAGTTAAGCAATCACAATTTATTCAGGGCGCAATGGTCCATCCTGTATTACTTGTTCAATGAAGGCTCTTCAACACTTGTGGAGCTATCTAATTATCTGGGGGTAGAAAAGCCAACGGTAACAAGAACCATTAATAAATTAGAAGAAATGGGCTATCTGGAAGCAGTTCCAACAAAGGACAAACGAGAAAAAAGAATGCAGCTTACCGAGATCGGGAAAAAAATCTACCTGGAAGTTCGTGTAACAATTGATGAATTTGAACAGGAAATTTTAAATGGTATTTCTGAGGAGGAACAGCTGGAGGGTATTCGCCTAATGAGCGAAGTCCGGAAAAATTTAATGCAGCAGGGAGAGTAAAAAAATGGATCATCCTAGACCTAAACTGTGGACAAAAGACTTTATCATTGTTTCATCAGTTAATTTTTTCTTGACCTTAATTTTCTATTTATTGATGGTGACGATTGCCGTTTTCGCAGTCAATCATTATGGCGCCTCGACAAGCCAGGCTGGGCTTGTAACCGGTATTTTCATCATTGGAACGCTGATCGGCAGACTATATATTGGCCGTGCCATTGATACAATTGGGCGTAAAAAAACGTTATATATAGGTCTTATCTTTTTTACATTGACCACCCTTTTGTATTTCGTAAATATCGGCATTACTTTTCTTTTGATCAACCGTTTCATTCACGGCATTGCACTTGGAATGGCAAGTACGGCAACCGGCACCATCGTTGCGCAAATCATTCCGGGCAAGCGTAAAGGAGAAGGCATCGGCTACTACAGCATGAGTGCCACACTGGCAACTGCCGTGGGGCCATTCATTGGATTATTTATGATGCAGCAAGTAACGTTTCAAACGATATTTCTTTTTTGTCTGGCATTGGGCGTTTTTGCCTTAATAACCGCCTTCTTTTTATACGTACCGCCCATTGAAGCTTCATCAAATCCACCATTAGAAGGAAAATCATTCAACATTTCAAACTTTATTGAACCAAAGGCAGTACCGATCGCATTTATAACCTTAGCGATTGCTTTTGGCTATTCCGGCGTCCTTTCCTTTATCAACTTTTACGCGATTGAAGTTGATTTAGTCAGCGCTGCAAGCTTCTTCTTTCTCGTATACTCTTCAGCAGTTTTAATTTCCCGTCCATTTACAGGGCGCTTGATGGATGTTAAAGGTGCCAATTATGTCATGTACCCTGCTTTCGTTATGTTTGCTGCCGGCATGCTCGTGTTAAGTACTGCCAACAGCAGCTTCACCCTGCTTTTGGCGGGGGCATTAATCGGACTTGGCTTCGGGAACATGCAATCCTGCACACAGGCGGTTGCGGTTAAACTGACACCTCCGCATCGAATGGGATTAGCCACTTCGACCTTCTTTATTTTTCTTGATGCCGGACTTGGCTTCGGCCCTTATTTGCTTGGATTTATCATCCCCGTTATGGGATACAGCACGCTTTATAGAGTGATGGCCGTCTTCATTTTACTCACGGCAGGACTTTATTATGGACTTCATGGGAAAAAAGAAAGTGCGGGGAAAGTAAGATTCGATGCTTCAGCTGCGGGATGATAGGTTTGCTTTTGAAAGGACCGGGTGTGTAGACTGCCCTAGTCATTTGA
>NZ_JAGGQS010000087.1:0-30709 GCF_018613175.1 Bacillus sp. ISL-47
ACCCCCTCCTACTCGATTTAATTAAAGGGCGTGGAACTTCTTTTATAGTGATTCTATCCAAGCCAACCCCTGGTAAAGAACCCTAAGGAGACTTTTTGTTTTGGGATTATAGCAATTAAGTTTTACTTGGTTTTCTTAAAAAAACAGGGTTAATATAAAAAGCTGATGATTTTAGGAAAAATCAACAGCTAATTCAGTTATTGCAAATGGCCGGGTATATTGTCATTAGGAGCTTCTTCGGCTACTTCGGAAAAAATATCTTCTTCATTTTCGGGCAGGATATGGACTGAAAAGCCCTTTGCAAAAGCAGGTTCCAGCAGACTGATCAGCTGCTGGACATCCGCCTGGAGCTGCTGAAATTCTTTTTTCGTTACAGGCTGGGCTTCGTCTTTTAATTCATAGCCTACCTGGCCGTTTGCCTCCAAAGTTGCCCATCTTACATCACTGATTACAGCCACATTATGCTGCCGTAACTTCATTTCCAGCTGGTCTACTGTAAACCGCAGTTTTCTCAGGTTTGCCTCATTTAATTCTCCGTCTTCAATGATAACCTTGGATTGTCCTGTTATGAACCTCTCGAACTTATCAGATTTAACTTGGGCGTATTCCATTATGATTAAGGTCAAAACCAGAATGAATCCTACAGCAAGAGTGGTCCAAATGTTGCTGCCGGAAACAGGCTGGATTAACAAGGATCCGATCCCAATCATGATAACGACCTGAGCCAAGGTCATTTGAGAAATAGACTTTCTGCCAGCTAATCTTAAAAGGAGTGTACCACCGATTACGATGATGATCGGTTTCCATATCCAATCAAATTCCATACGCTTTCCTCCTTCGCGGTCTATTTATTATTAAATATTCTTTCGTAAAAGGAGTCTTCTAAATCTGCCTCTGTCAAATTATTTAACAAAAAGCGCCTTTCCTATTGTTTCAATGTTATTAAACGTGTTATTATCAAAATATTATAAAAAATTAGAACGTTTTTATAACAAGAGTACATAAAAAAATTTGCCGGGGGGATTTGGGATGAGGAAGATGTTGGCTATTTTAGCAAGCAGTGCATTATTGATGCTGGCTGCATGCGGATCAGGAAATGAGGAAAGCAGCGGGGAAGCGGCTGAAAAGAAAACGGTGAAAATCGGAATTACCCAGATTGTTGAACATCCATCATTGGATTCAGCAAGAGAGGGATTTATTGCAGCATTAAAAGATGCAGGCTATGAAGAAGGAAAGAACCTTAAAATTGATTTCCAAAATGCACAGGGAGATATGAACAATAACATGTCAATCGCCCAGAATTTAGTAGCAGACAAAAATGATCTTATTTTGGCGATAGCAACTGCTAGCGCACAGTCTGTGGTTCAGTCTACTAAGGAAATTCCAATCCTTTTTACAGCTATTACAGATCCGGTGGGAGCGGAACTTGTGCAAAGTATGGAAAAGCCGGGCGGCAATGCAACAGGTACATCTGATACACATCCAGATGCCATCAAGGATACGATCAACTCGATTAAGACATTCGTTCCTGATGCTAAAAAGGTTGGAATCATCTACAATGACGGAGAACCCAACTCTGTTGTCAATGTAAAACATGCGAAAGAAGCCATCGAAGCCATTGGCCTGGAAGCAGTAGAAACAACTATTTCAACAAGCTCTGAAGTAAAGCAGGCTGCTGAATCCTTAGTTGGCCGTGCGGATGTATTCTATATTCCTAAAGACAATACAGTTGTCTCGGCTCTTGAATCTGTATTGACAGTAGCCAATGAAAAAGATATGCCGGCCTTTGTAGGCGAAAGCGATTCCGTGAAACGCGGCGGCTTCGCATCTTATGGCTTTGAATACCATGACTTGGGCTACACAACTGGAAAAATGGCCGTTGATATCCTCGAAGGCAAAGAGCCAAGCGAAATCCCGGTCGGTTACCCGGAAAGCCTTGAGCTTGTGATTAATAAAAAAGCTGCGGAAGAACAGGGAATTACTTTGACAGATGAAATGCTGAAGGATGCTAAGGTGGTAGGAGAATAAATAGAAAGATACAGTCAGTAGTTGCTGGCTGTATCTTTTTTTGTCATTTACTAAGAGTTTAGGATTAAAATACAGAAGCAAAGGGGATAAAACTGTCTTCATATGAAGGCAGTTTTTTAATATATAGATATGCCTTTCTGACTATTCAAGGATCAAAAATATTCCCATGAATCCTTAGAATTAAATAAATTACTTATCCGACTATCTACAGGTCTTATTTTAAACTTATAGTGAAATAATACATATGCTGGTGAAAAATTACATCAATTTATGGTTTTGTAGTTATTTTTAATATCATCAATAATACCTAATTGAGTATTAAATTGGCTAATGGAGAAGATTTAAGGGAAAACAAACCTAAAGACCTATAAATTGTAATATTTGTAATAAAACCTGATGAAAGTTAAAAGATATTTTACGAATATACCTTCCATAGCCACTATATAAACAGGTCTTAATGCCTATTAAAAAATCTTGATCTTGAGATATTAATAGGAAGAAAAATACAGACAAAATTCGACATTTCCTTGGGCGAGTTTGACGGAAATGTGAACGCGTGATAGTAAATATATAGTATAAAAAAAGGAAAATTTTTAAAAATACGGTTTTACATAATTTTAAACGGGGTAAATAGCAGGAAATACATTTCCATATTTTATCATTTTAATAAAATTTATCCAGATATAGGAGAGAAGATTTAGGATGCTAGAGTCAAAGAGGAGAGCCATTATATTTATATCTATCTCATTAATCCTGGCCCTGATAGCCGGTTTTATGTTTCTTCAAAAAGTAAGTGAGCTTAATAATAAGCTGGGTGGAACTACAAAGGTTTATGTTGCCAGTGAACAGATTGATTCCAGGGCAATTATCAAACCTGAAGATGTAGAGACTGTTGATCTTCCAAATAAATTCTTGGTTGAAGGTTCGCATATAAAAGACCCAAAAGAAATAACAAATAAAGTTTCCATAGTTCCCATTTCAAAGGGTGAGATTATTACGAAAAGTGTTTTAAAGGACTTCTCAGGGGTTGGTGATCCCAATAACCGCCTAGTTGCACTATTTGCCAATGAAAAAATATCTTTTGATGAAGAAGTTAAAGGTCATGATCGTGTAGATATAGTAGTCTCGCATCAATTTGAAGGAACTCCAAAGACAGAAACTTTTATGTCGGATGTTTTTGTGTCTAGGATTTCAGAAAATAATAAGAAAAAATTGCTTGGTGTTGGTCTCGAGGTTTCAAAAGAGGACGCCCCTAAGCTTATACACATGCAAAATTACGCAGATAGTATACGAGTTTTAAAGGCTAACGTAGGTAAAGATCAACCGGCTAAAGAGGCTGTAAATGGCGAAAAGGATGCCGAGAAGCAGGCCGCTGAGAAACCGGCAGAACAAAAAACCTCTAGCGGAAAGCCAGCTGAAAAGCCGGCAGAACAAAAAGCCTCTAGCGAAAAGCAAGTTGAAAAGCCAGCAGATAAAAAGCCAGCCGAAAAACCGGCTGGAGAGGGAAATTAATCAGGCGGCAAATTACATTATTAATGTCAAAAAAGTATATTGATGTCGGAGGTACAACACATGGCTACGGGAAGCAATATTCTGCTTGTCAGTGACGATAAGCAAATCAGTGAGCAGATTATACAGCAGGCACTTCAGGCATATCCTAGCCTGCAGCAGGCAGCACCCTCTGAGGTAAGAAAAGAAATTGACCGGATTGCGCCTGATGTCGTTTTGCTGGTAAATCCAGAAGATGAATCAGGAATTGAACTAGTCCAATATATTCATAGTGAATATCCGGACATCATTATCGTTTTTATTGCAAAACAACAGGATTTCCTGGTGCTCAGAGACGCTTCAAGAGCAGGTGCTACTGATTTTTTTGTTCTTCCGGATGAAATGAGCCAATTCAGTGATCGAATCGAACGAATTCTGTTAATTGCTCAGGAACAAAGCAAACATCATTCACAAAGCATTGTTTCTAACCATGGCTTAAGAAGGGGAAGAGGGCAAATTTTTTCCTTTTACAGCGGCAAGGGAGGAAGCGGTGCAACACTTCTTGCAAGCACATTTGCTCAGACGCTTAAGTTAGAATCTACTGCACAGGTTATTTTAATCGATATGAATCTGCAATTCGGCGGAGCGGATATGTACTTAGGGATTGAAAGCAATCGTTCGCTTGCCGATTTAAAACCGGTTATTAATGAATTGAATGAGAATCATATAAGGAATGTCAGCGAGAAAGAACCAAACTCCAAAATGGAGATATTGCTGAGCCCAAGAGATGCTGAGGTAGCTGAGGGATTGAATGAAGACTTCTTCACAAAACTTTTAAGGGCTTGCAGGCGCAGCTATGATTATGTCATTGTTGACCTGCCTTCAAATATGACATCCAATACATATGTGGCTTTGGAAGAAGCGGATGTTATTTACTATGTTATGAACTTGGATACCCCATCCCTTCAGGTGTTCAAACACGTAGAAGATTTATTCAAAAGACTGGGCATGGATACAGAAGAGCGCCTGGAAATTGTGGTCAATCAAAAAGGAAGAGAGAATGAATTGACGCCTGCTGATGTGAAAAATTTGCTGACAGCTCCTGTAAGTGCTGAAGTAAGACGAGATATTAAAGGGGTACAAACCTTTATTAATAAAGGCGAACCACTAAGAAAAACAACTAAAGAGAAGAAGCTTATACCAGTTGCAAAAGACGTTCGAAAGTGGGTATTAACCCTTCTAAAATAATTGATACGACGGGGAAGGAGGGAAAGAATGTCGTTATTTAAACGTACAGAGAAGCATCACCCGGAATCATCAACATCAAAGGTGAGCTATTCTACTTACGACAGCCCTTATATCGAAGAGCTAATCGAACATTATAAAAACCGGCTGCTGAGAGAAACCAACCTGGAACAGCTGACAAGTTTGACACAAGGTGAAATGCGATTAGCCATCGAGCGTTTAATTAGCCAATTCATGACTGAGGAAAAAGTTATTATTTCCAGAGGCGACAAAGAAACCTTACTTACTCGATTAATCGATGAATCAGTAGGTTTTGGGCCGCTCGAGCCCCTTCTTTCAGATGATGAAATCACAGAGATTCTTATAAATGGACATAATGAAGTCTACATTGAGAAAAAAGGACAATTGCAATTAACTAATCTGCAGTTTCGTGATGAAGCTCATGTAAGGCATATCATTGATCGGGTTGTAGCGCCGCTTGGAAGGCGTGTCGATGAAAGCTCTCCTATGGTCGATGCCCGGCTTCAAGACGGAAGCCGTGTAAATGCAGTTATTCCTCCTGTTAGTTTAAATGGGACTCTCATATCTATAAGGAAATTTAGGGCCGATCCTTTTAAAATGAGCGATTTGATTGAATTCGGATCTTTAAACGAAGCAATGGCACAGTTTATCAATGCAGCTGTTTTTGCCAAGATGAGTGTCCTTATTTCCGGAGGTACAGGCAGCGGTAAAACAACTCTTCTTAACGCCCTTGCCAGATCAATACCTAGTGGCGAAAGGGTTATCACGATTGAAGACTCGGCGGAATTAAAGCTGGACCGGCCCAATGTAGTCGGAATGGAAGCGAGACCTCCAAACGTGGAAGGGACCGGCGAAATAACGATCCGGCAACTGGTGCGGAACGCCCTCCGTATGAGGCCTGACCGGATTATTGTTGGGGAGGTTCGCGGATCGGAGGCATTTGATATGCTTCAGGCGATGAACACAGGCCATGAGGGTTCTCTTACTACAGTCCATGCCAACTCTCCGCTTGACGCCTTAAAGAGGGTGGAAGGCATGGTAATCATGGCAGGTATGGATCTGCCTTCAAAAGTAATCAGAGAATACATTGTAGGAGCATTGGATTTAATTATACAGGGAACACGCCTGCCGGATGGACAGAGGAAACTAGTTTCAATCTCTGAAGTTGTAAAAAACCCTAACGGAGAAGCGGAGATTCAAGAAATTTTCAAATTCAAGCGTACGGGTATCGATGGAAATGGCAACATATTAGGGTACTTTACCCCAACTGGAGTCATTCCTAAATGTCTCGATAGATTAAGAATTTTTGGTGCAGATATAGACGAATCAATTTTTCATGCAGAAGAAGAGGTGAGGGACAGTGACCATATCTATTCTTTATAGTTTAGCTGTCCTCTTCGGTTTATGGGGAGTGTACAATCTATTAGGCTATCGAAACTCAAAAAAAGAGTGGCGGAATAAAGTTGAGAAATGGTACGGCCATAATAACAACCGAAAAAGCTTCATTCTCGTTCTGGGTGACAAATTTGACGGGACCAGCATGGGTCAAAAAACGATTGATCAGCTAAGACGTGCGAACATTCAATTAATGGCATCGGAATTTTACGGAATATTATTTTTCGGTGCTATTACATTTGCTTTTTTCTTAAATAATTTTTTCAGCATTAAATTTCCTATAAACATTTTGGTATCGATGATTTCGGCGGAAGTGACAAGGAGAGCCTTATTCTTAATCCGCCGTAATAAATACGAGGAAAGGATGAATGATCAGCTTCCTGAAATCTGCCGGATACTAGCTAACTCAACCCGTTCCGGAATGACCTTGACACAAGGTATTGGGATAGCAGCACAAGAGCTGAAGGACCCTGCAAGAGAAGAATTCAGCAGGCTGCATAGTGAGCTCCAGCTTGGGGTCGACTTTAATCGCGCACTTAGAAATATGCAAAAAAGAATATCGTCCAGGGAATATCAATTGTTTGTAGCGTCCCTGTTAATTCAAAAGCGGGCAGGAGGAAACATTCATGCCGTTCTGGACGAAATGGGAAAAACAATGGAGGAAAGAAAATTGCTATTGCAGGAAATAAAAACGATGACTGCAGAGCAAAGATATATTGCATATATCGTACCGGTCCTGCCCATCTTTTTACTTCTGGTCATGAACAATATCAATGAAGGATTTATCGATCCTTTATTTACGGGGATAGGACTTGTCCTGCTGGTGATATTTTTGATTGGTACTTTCTTAACTTTCTTCTTAATTAAAAAAGTCACCAACATAAGGGTGTAGGGTATGGATGTTTTAATTCTAATTTGTGTTTTAATGGGTTTGTTTCTATTTTCGATCGGGCTTAAGTCATTCTATGACTATTTGATTGAGAAACAAGAATTAAAAAAGCATATACAAGACAATGTGTTTGTAAATAGGTTCAGTTTAAAAAGAAGGAAAAGCAGCAGTGAAAAATGGCTGGAAAAAACGTTTTACTACGCGGATGATTTTTCTTCATTGGGAAACAGGGTGAATTTTTTCAGTGAATCACAGGATGTTGAAAAATGGCTTATGCAGGCCAGCTATCCTTATGGTCTGACTGTCGAACGATTCCAGGGGCTGAAAATATTCGCACTGCTGGTTGGGTTTGTGATCGGATTTATGCTGATTATCATCCAATTTCCGATGTCCCAGATTTTGATTATTGTGCTCCCGCTTGCAGGCTATTTCAGTGTAATCTTATGGATTAAAAACAAAGCTAAAAAAAGGCAGGATGATCTTGGCTATGTTCTGCCGGACTTTCTGGATACTGTCAGTGTGACCCTGCAGGCAGGCATTGGGCTGGACCAGGCACTAAGGGACATTGTCCCGTACTTTGATGGTCCTGTAGGAGAAGAGTTTGCACGGTTTAACCAGGAAATAGATTTAGGGGTTCCCAGGGAGAAAGCATATAGAAGTCTCTTGGACAGAAATGATAATGAGGCATTTCAGTCACTCATTAAATCATTGATTCAGGGATCGCGCCTTGGAGTTCCTGTTGCAACTACCTTTAAGGTCCAGGCAAATGAAATGCGGAACATGAAGAAAGAGAAAATCAAAGAAGAGGCAGCAAAAGCCTCACCCAAGATTACGTTGATTACCACTTTCATTGTCATGCCGACTGTCATGCTATTAATCGGCGGATTGCTTATTTTAAACATGTTCACTGGCGAGGACAGTATAATGAACATTTTTAAATAGGATTTTAATAATTTCTTAAATTAATAGGAAATGAGAACTTTACTTGAAAGGAGGTGTTAAGTCATGAGAAAGGTTTCAATCAAACTTTATCAAAGAATGACAAGTGCTCTTAACAATGAAAGAGGAGCTCAGACATTGGAATGGGTAGCAGTTGGAGCAGTTGTTGTAACAATTGCGGCGCTTCTCGGAAGTGCATTCGATGGTGATGGGATTAAAGGAATTGTAGATAGTATTCTGGCGAAAATTTCCGATACTTTATAATGATACAGCGTTCACAGCCATTTTAATAAGACTACAATCAATATTTAGCGGCAATGAATCCAAAGATTTGCCGCTGAATATTCATTTTTGTTTAGGGAGTGTTTTTTCATTATGGGGAATAAGCTTCATCGGGTGCTTGTTTTTCTGCTGACCGTTGTTTTTTTATCAGCATGCAGTGAAAATAAGCCGGATTCTGATTCGAAAAAAACAAGTGATAATAAGACAGAAACGGTTGCAGATCAGCAAGAATCAGAAAAGGAAGAAGATGGTGAACCTGCAATTGAAGAGCTGCTGGCTGACCTTCCTAAACCTACCGAAACAGTAACTGAACTAGTTCATGCAGAGGCAGGAGAATTCTCGGGGAAAGGATATGATGACTTAACCCCTGAAGAACAAAAGGAAGCAGTGGAAAGACTAAGGGAGCTTCCAAAGCTAGGCGAAAATCCATCTGAACAGGAAATAGAACTTTATTGGAGGAAGTCCCTTTCTCTATTTCATGAAGACTATGCAAATCCAGCAGAGGCGCTGGGCATCCTTGAAGTTGAAGCATTTGGCAGCCCGGATATAGAAGATGAACGTTTTCAATTTAAAGATCATTTAAATGTTGAAATCCTTCTTGATGCAAGCGGCAGTATGGCAAACCAAATTGATGGAAGAACCATGATGGATATCGCAAAGGAGTCGATTAAGGAATTTGCGGAGTCCTTGCCTGAAGGTGCTAACATTGCTCTCCGTGTATATGGGCACGAAGGTACAGGGTCAGATCAGGATAAAGAACTTTCCTGTAAGAGCAATGAATTGGTTTATGAAATGAGTGCTTACCAAGCTGAAGCTTTGGGAAAATCTTTAAATGAATTCCAGCCTGCTGGCTGGACGCCGCTAGCTAAAGCAATTGATGAAGCAAAGAAAGATTTAAGTTCATATAAGAGCGATACAAATACTAATATCATTTATTTAGTAAGTGATGGAGTAGAAACATGTGATGGTGATCCTGTCGCAGAGGCCCAAAGTCTTGCCGATTCCGATATAAAGCCGATTGTGAATGTGATAGGCTTTGACCTTAACGCTGAGGGTCAAAATCAATTAAAAGAAGTAGCGCAAGCAGCTAAAGGGATTTATAGCAATGCGAGAAATCAAGATCAATTAAATCAAGAATTGGCCAGAGCCCGAGAGATTGCCGAGAAGTGGACACAATGGCAAAAAGACGCTGTGAACAATGCCTCAAGTCAGAGGTATGATCAGCTATTATCTGATATTCCGCGCTTCGGAATTGATTGGAATGAGGCTAATAGGTACGAAAAATCAAATATTAGAGAGCCTTTGAGGGTATTAAGAGATGAAGGCCATATCAGCCGGGAAGCGTTCCAGCTCTTATCTGACAAAACAAGTGAGCGGTATAGCAACGTCCTGAATATGAATAAACAAATCAGAGAAGACTTAAGAAGTTTAGCTAATAAAAACTTTGAGAGTGTAAAAGAAGAAATCAACAAGAAATATAGTGAAAACACAAACTAAAAGTGAATATTCTATCGATATTTTTGCAGGAATAGATGCTAGTTATTCCTGCAAAAATATTGATTTACCATTTAATTAACAGAGCTAATTAGAAAAAAAAGGGGGGATGCTCATATGTCCAATTTAAAAAAGAAACTCCAAGAAGAAAAAGGTTCGATGACACTCGAATTTCTAACAGTCATGCCTTATTATTTCTTTTTCTTCTTATTATTATGGCAGGCCGTTGCCTCGGGATTAACCATGATGAAGGCTCAGTCAGCTGTGAATGAAGCAGCAAAGTATTATGCAGTGACAGAGGAATACAGTGAAGCCTACAGTATTGCCAGTGATGCCATTGGAGTAAGCGACATTATGACATTCCAGGGTTTTGATATTCATACAGGTTTTAATGGTGAATTTGAAGCTGTTATTCAACTCCGGCATGGACTGGTATTTGTTCCTAAGGAATGGAGAAATAAGGCATCTATTAATTTTACTCACAAGGTAAATAGCAGGGTGATTAAATGAGGTGTTATATAGATAATGAACGGGGAAGCGGAGTTCTTTTGACTATCTTTAATTTCTTAATAGTGGGAATAATGCTAATTCTCGTTTTGAATATCGCCATGGCTTTTACAAAAAAAGAGCAGGCTTCCATTGCGGCAGAGCATGCGAGCCTGGCAGCTACAAGTGTATTGTATGAACAGGTATATGAGAATGTTAAAAGCTATAAAAAGTTGATTGACGCTGACATTGAAGAAGGAACCATAGACATATTAAAAACGATTGAGGAAAAGGTGGAAGAGAGAGAAGATAAACTTAAGTATTCCCAGCCTTTCCTTTCAAAGAATGAACGGCGTATTCAAGCCATCGATGATGTTTTATCAAGCGAAATTAAAGAGGATCATCTCTTTTCCGACCAAGTACTTCAAGCAGTAAGGAATGCGGAAAGTTCTATAGACAGTTCAGTACAGAATACTATTCGAAAAAATTACGGTAAAGATGCAGCGAGTGAGTATAATTGGGAATTCCAAGAATACAGAATTGCAGTGGAGGCACAAACAGAGTTTGAAGCAGTTCACTATAATGGCCTTAATTTTGGAGAAAACAGCGACATTTCACAAGTTGGAATGGGTCCGGAAATTTCATTTCTAGAGGCTTTAGGATGGTGAAAGTGTTAGTTGAATACTAGATAAGAAAGGAGTATGAGGCTATGAAGAGGAAAACCAAATCTATGTTTAAAAGAACGGCGGCCTGCTTACTAGCATCTTTCATTATACTGATTAACTTCCTTCCTGTGGCGGCGCTTGCTCAAGGGAATTTCAACCCCGGTACTTTTTCTCCGGGTACCTTTTCCCCCGGCACATTCTCTCCAGGTGAATTCAATCCCGGTACATTTAGTCCGGGTCAATTCAATCCTGGTACATTCAGTCCTGGGCAATTTTTACCTGGCCAGTTCTCACCTGGCCAGTTCTCGCCTGGTCAGTTTTCACCAGGAGATTTCAGCCCGGGCGAATTTTCTCCAGGTGAGTTTGATCCGGGGCAATCCACGCCGGGAACAATTAGGCCAGGAAATGGGACTGGAACAGATCCGTTTGGAAATTTCGGAGGGCAAAATGGCCTTCCTCCACAATTCAATCCACCCATCATAGACCTGCCTGGAAATGTTGAACACCCTATTGGCAATACGGGAACCATGGATCCTGGCAACCCAGAGGCGAATAAGAACGTGCCATTTCCGTATGAAGAAGACGGGAATTACCAGGCTTTTAAATTTATTACGAAAGACATGCTTTTTCCAGCTATTGATGGTTTGTATCTCCATACCATTCAAGATATAGATTGGAATAAGTATGGAGATGGATTAAGCAGAGATCTTGCCAAGGGGATCGTGAAAAACCGGTTAGAAGCAATGTTTAAAGATGAATCATTGTTGAGTGCCCCTGTTAATCTGGGGGTAGATGTTTGGTCTGCTTATGATAACGGACAACACATTAGCAAGTTCCTAGGTTCAACCACTGATATTCGAAATGCCTGGAATGCTGCCAGGGCTGCTTCCACTACTGGAGGCTCATTTAGTACAGCTGCGAATGCTGGATCATTCCTTTCGAATGCAACAAAGACATTTGAAATGGGGACAGGATTTGCAGGGAAAGCTGCCCCATGGCTGGCTGCAATCAGCACTGGGATTTCTGGAGCGGAAACAGTAATGAACTTTGCGAATGGAAAGACCAATGATGGAATTGCTAGCTTAGGTGAGACATTGATGTCTGGCGCAGTTGTTCTTTCGGCAACCGGTGTGGGTGCACCGATTGCGGCCGGAGTCGCTCTAGTTGGGGGAGCTCTTTGGGCTGGAGCAAAGATTTATAAGCATGCCGGAGCAATCAAAAGCGCATGGAAAAATAGAAAAAAACTAGTATCAAATGCTGCCAAATCAGTAGGAAATGCAGTTAAAGGCGGGGTAAATGCTGTGAAATCCGGCTTTAAGACAGTTTCCGGGTGGTTTAGCTAAATAAACTCCTATAGAATAGACAAAGCTACTACTAATACAGCCAGTAATAGGAGGAAGATTCATGATCAGAATGCATAACTTGCCGGAAAATATTAAAGAGTCTCTCAAGCCATATTACAAGGAAAACGAAACGCCGGATGTGTTTCCTGCCAAGTTTAATATTGGCGGGAAACTGTACTATTATTTTACCTTTGCTCCTGCTGAGGAACAGTTGATTATGGAGAATGATGGAACTGTTCCGCGTTTCGATGCAGTAAAGGAAGCTGCAGTTATTACTAATAGCTACAATGTATGCATTGAAACATTTGTAAATATCGGGTCTAAGTGGGTTAAGGCTAATCGAATAGAGAACTATGTGAAATTAAAGGATATTTTGCAAGAGATAGAAACTAAGCTAGGGCCATTTCCACAGGATGTTGGAAGGGCTTATAAAGTTTTTGAACAGGTGCCAGATCAAATCATGGAAAGCCAGAAGATTATTGAAGAATCCGTTAAAAAAGCTGACCATCTTTGGCAGAGAGGCAGAGAAGACCTGCTGGTAACAGAGGAAGATGAAAAGGAAATGCACGGATGTCTTGTGGATATGGTCACGGCGCAGGTCCGTCAAAATGATATTCAGCTTCAAACAGAAAGTGAAAGAAAGATAGTCTATGACTATGTTTCTTCTAAGAAAGGGCTGCTGAATTTTACTGCTCTTAATTTGGCGAGAAAATTAAAGCCATACGAGAAACATATGTTTAGCAGTAATGCGCAGGACGCTAAAGGCTGGGGTGAACTTAGACATTCTGTGCTGAACAGTGATCTTGAGGCTGAGCGCCAAAAAAACGCTGTGTTAGTATATAGGAAATTGCGTAACCCAAGATAAAACGAAAAGGGGGAATTTGCTTTGCTGCAAGCAATAAAAGAGGGCAGTGAATTATATAAAAAATACTTCCTCCGTGTAATCCTGATTGGCTTTACAATTATTCTTCCCATTCAAGCCATATATACATTAGCCATTAACTTTATTGCCATGCCTTTTGAGGTTTTTAATCTGTCTTTATGGACTTCAATTTTCCAAAGCATCTTTATGCTAATGAGCCTTTTTATCATCCTTATCCCTATGATTAGCTTGGCCAGCCAGGGTACAAGAACCAATACGGTAAAAACAGGCCAAATATATGGAGATACGATTAAATATGCCTTTTTTGCGTATTTAATCAGTATCCCATTTTCCGTTGTGACAACAATTGGGTTACTGTTATTAATCATCCCTGGAATTATTCTGCTAGTTCTTTTCATAGGCATTCCATTTGTTAAAGTTATTGAAGATGAAACTGTACCAATGGTCATAAAAAGGTCAGTATCTTTTGGAAAAGAAAACTTCATAGTGCTGTTTGGCATGCTTCTATTGTTTGCTGCAGCTGATTTTTTAGGTTCTTACTTGTTTTCATACTTAGCTATCATTATATCAGGACAAATGGCTGCACTTAACTGGGCTATGATGATATTCAATATGTTCCTGCTTCCGCTTTTTGTATTTTCAGTTGCAAAACTATACTTTAGCTGGAATGGCGAAGCTGATCTTCTTCAGGAAGGAGAGTTTCAGAAGCAGCTGGAGCAATACCGATAGAAGTCTTCTGCAAGAAGAGGTGCTGGGATTGTCTATGGAAGAGAAGAACTGGAAACAATTTCACCATTTAACTGCTTTTCTTTTACATTATTTCTCTTTCAGTGAAGGGTTTTTTCAGGTGGAAGGCAATTCCTGTTCAGGTTAGCATTTCAATGAAGCCATATTTAAAGTCATAAGATTTCAAGCTTATGACTTTTTTTATGGAATAAAGCATTTGTTTGCTTATAAGAAGCCATAAAGCATTTAAATGCGATGTAATCCCACTTTTTTAAGTGGAAATAGTAAAAAAGCACCAGGAACCAAATCATACATAACCCGTAAATATCAAATAAGCAAATCGTAAAGTTAAGTGAAAAGATAAGCCTGAAGGAGGACCTCATGATTAAAAAAAGTCCCATCTCCATAATGTTTTTGTTGAGCACCTTTCTGTTCCTCTCCGCCTGCAGTAATTCAGATACAAGCAATACGGAGACAAAGGCAGAAAAGAAGGAAGAAGCCAAATTTGAAAAGCTAGCTGAGGAAAAGAATAAGGAGCTGGAGCTTGAGCTTGAGCCGCTCGAGCTTACTTCTTATAGCGAGGAAGTCGGAGCCTCCATAAAGGAACCTGCGTATAAGGAGTTTGCAGTGAATGGCAAAGTAGTTGTTGAAGGAGAGGTAGAGAAATATTCGGCGCTAAAGTCTGAATATGCCTGGATAAAGGTGCGTGCTTCAGAAGAGGGCCATGCCGGCTATGACCATGAGTATTACACTCCAATCAAAGAGGGGAAATTCAAGCAGCCAATCCGCTTTTTTAATGGAGAAGGCGAGTATCGGGTGACGGTTCAGCTTCCAAGCATGGACAGTGAAAATTATTACTATGACACTGCAGCATTTACAGTTCACAATATCAATCCGGAAGCGGACCGGGATGTAACCTTTACTCCATTTGGCCAGGAAGCGGAAATGGCTCTGAATTTGAAATCAAGTTATGTAAAAGAGAATGAAATCTTCTCTTTAAGTGGGAAAGCGGTGAACCTGACAGACAGCGATACAATTATGCTTAAAATAAATAAGGATGCTGAAATGTGGAAGCACGTCATACCGATTGAGGAAGGCAAGTTCTCTTATGATGTTCCTTTATTCTACGGAAAGGGGCTGCATAAGCTTGAAATATTGGTTCCGGATAAAGAGCGCGAAAATTACTATCAGACTGCGACAACACTTTTAATAGATAACGAGTCTGACAGAACCATGAGCCCAATTGAGTACTCAAAAACTTATGAGGAACGGGGAGTAACTTTGGAGTATCCGCAATATGGAGGAGAGGAATCTGATGGCACATTCTCAGTAAAAGGAAAAATTGACCCAAAGGCAGAGTTTGGCCCAGAAACCACTCACATTTATATTACGACAAAAAAAGGCGAGGACGAAGCGCTGGATGTAATCCCTGTCGAGGACTTCACATTTGATGATTCCTTTTATTTACGATTTGGACCCGGTACGTATGAGGTAACGTTAAGTGTCCCGGAAATTAAGGAGGAGAACAGTGATTACTTCAGGTTTTATGGGTTTGCCAAGTTTGAAGTCGAGTCAACAGGCGGGGATAAACGTGACCTGCTTCCTTCGAGAGGCGTCCAGTCAGATGCAGAGCCGATTACAGAATTGGCTAGAAAGTTAACAGAAGGGAAGAGCAGCGACCGGGAGAAAGCTAAAGCCATTTATGATTATGTCGCAAAAACGATTTCTTATGATGTTAAAAAACTGGAAACTGATGATTTTAACTGGGATGATAGCGCCTTAAAGACCCTGGATTCTAAGACTGGTGTCTGCCAGGATTACTCTTATCTGGCAATTGCCCTGCTGCGTGCAAGCAATATGGAAGCCCGTTTTGTGGAAGGTACTGCCTTTAGCGGATTCTGGCCCCAAAAGCATGCCTGGGTGGAAGTAAAAGTGGATGGACGCTGGCTGACTATGGATCCAACATGGGGAGCAGGTTATATAAAAGATGATAAATTCGTAGCGGCCTTTAATGAAAAATACTTTGATCCAAATAAGGAAGAGTTTGAAAAAACACATTACCGCACAGGGGTTTCTTATTAAATATGAAAAAGCCACAGGGCTTATTCCTGTGGCTTTTTCTTTTTGCCAAAAAGGAAAAATAAGCGGCAGCGGCGAAATAATTGGATTGAGCATTTTTAAATTGGCTGTGGAGGAATCGATGTGGGAAAGGTAATGGCGGCAGTGGTTTTATCCCTGGTATTTCCGGGGTTAGGGCAGTTTTATAATAAGGAAAATAAAAAGGCGATTGCCTTTATTATTGTCAATATTGTGTTTGTGCATGTGTACCTGAAGGAACTGATGTTTCCCCTGATTCTCTTTCATATATTGGCGGCAGTTGATGCTTTCGCATTAGCGAAAGAAAAGAACAGTGAAAAGGAGGGGTTTCTTACACTTCCAAAAGCAGTTCCTATTTTGGGTGCTGCCGTTATTTTTATTTCACTAATGATTGCGGGCACCTATTATTATTTCCTGAGGCCTGCTGAACCTGTCGCTTCTGTACCTCAAAAAACGAGAGCAGAGATGAAGGCGGCAGAGGATAAAGTGATTTTGGATCTAGCGGATAAGTACCGGCATGATTTTTATGTTCAGAGTTCAAGGTATAATGGTGAGGATTCAAGATATGAGATTACTGTTTACCCGAAAAACCAGCAGGAGCTTGCGTTTATAGCTAGTTTCTCCGAAAAAGGGCAGAGCTTCAAGGATCGCTATATGAATACCAGATGGGAAAAAGAGTTCGAGCAGGAAGCATCCTCTTTGCTGGGGGAAGGGGCAGTGCTTTCTTCTTCAATAGATGCAGATGAAGGGACGCAGAAAAAGCTAGATCCACTGGCCATTCCGTCTTTTGAAGAACTCCGGCTAATGTATGCACAGGGGTATACCCACACAATGAATATTAAGGTTGAAAATCCGGAAAGCCTTTATCCTTTTATCACCTATATAAAAGATAAGAAGATTAATAATCCAATGCTGAAATTACAGCTGTCAGACAGGGTTATTGAGCTTAATAGCGGAAATATAGAAGAACTAAAAACTCCGTCTGATTTGGAAAAATACATAAAATAATGTCTTTATTAAACTCGCTGTTGATTTCTGATCAGTCACTCAGCGTACCCTCTGGGAGTCTTATCAAGCATTCAGGATTACCCTGTTTTTTTGCGGAAAGTAATCTAACAAATAAATCCAAATACCCTTCACTATATTTTCTGAAAATTGTAAAATTTTATTGACTAGGCTTTTTTGTCCACGATCTTTCTGAAGGAGGGAAAGGTTTGATAAAACAAATGGCAGGAGTTGTATTTTGTATGATGCTGATTTTTCCTGGAATGGTGAAGGCCGGCGGTTTTGGAGGAGATGATAGGGGGACTCCAGGCTATTGGTACGCTGGAGATACTCCAGGTCTTATTGATCCGGAAAAGTCTCCACTCGTTTTTGTTCATGGCTATAATAATTCTTCCGCTGTTTGGCATGAAGGAAATGATATGTACGAAGTTGCGTTGGCCAATGGCTATGAAACAGCCTTCATCGATCTACATCCTGATCGGGATATGTGGGCGAATGGCGCCATGCTGGCTGAAAAGCTAGAGGACATGTACCATCATTTCGGCGGAAAAAAGCTAGTGGTCGTTGGCTATAGCAAAGGCGGGGTGGATATACAAACAGCACTTGTTCATTATGGAGCACATCAATATGTGTCAAATGTCATTTCCTTATCATCTCCGCATCATGGAACCCAGCTCGCAGATCTCGCACATAGCAGTGCAGCCTGGTGGTTAGCTGCTCTTCTTGGGAACAACAATGAAGCAACCGAATCCCTGCAGACAGGTAATATGCAATACTTCAGGGCTATTACGGATACACATGAAAACGCAGCGAAAAATTTTTATTTTACACTAGGCGGTACAAAATGGGGTTCTTTTGGCAGCGCCTCTTATTGGGGAGGCCTATACTTAAGCCAATACGGTAAAAATGATGGTGTTGTAACGACAGTTAATTCCCGCTTGCCCGGTGCCTCTATTGTACAGGAAGGCAGCTGGAACCATACGACCATCAGGGAAGGATCCTACACATTCCAGGTATTTAGGCCATATACAATGGTTACCCAGCCTGCATCTGTTTTAGCATCTGCAAGCAAGATAACTCCAATCAGCCAGCCGAATGTCCACTCCATCGTAAAAGGCGGAAAAGCAGTGAATGCTTTAAATGACCATTTTGCCGTTGAAGAAAATGTTAAATCCATGACTGTATCCTTCTTAAGCGAGAAAAACTTGTCTTCATTAACATTGACAGGTCCGGATGGGAAGGAATATAAAACAAAAAAGGTTTATAAAGAAGGATCGGAATTTTTTAAGGGAGCATGGGTTCACCAGTTTGAAATGGATGCACCTGAAGCAGGCCCTTGGTCATTGAAGGGACCTAGAAATGCTTCCTACCTATACACGGTCTCCCTCGATAGCCCTTTAAATGACACACTCCAGCAAACTGCCGGGATTATGAACAAAAATAAAATCTATAAAACAAAATGGACGCATTTCGGATTTGATTCAACAGGGAAGAAGCTGCAAGAAAAGACAAAGGGTGAGAAATCCGGACTATTGGCAGATAGCGAATTTAAACAGGAAGGTGTATATAACGTGACAACTGAAGTTAGAGGGGTAACCTCCAATGGGAAACCTTTCGAAAGAACGATCATTGAATCTTTCTATGTAAATAAGGATGGTGAACGCCAATAAATATTCTTTTGGGCTGCTGGGAGGCAGTCTTTTTTAATTGGGAGATATACGAAAAGTAATATTAGCTGGATGTATGCAGGAAAACAAATGCCAATCATTTTATGAAACCTTTTACCAGTTTAACCGTTAATAGTATTATGCCTATTTTATCAAAAAGGCAGAAACGTCTCGTCAGATTACAGGACTTTTAGACGAAATATCGAATATATAAATGGTTGGAAGTAATTTTAATAGAATTGATAAATGCAAACGCATGAGATAGATAAGGAGAGGTTTCACATGGATCGGAATCATATGCACTCTACGATAGAGAGGGTATTGGGGAATATTGAGAAAGTAATGATTGGCAAACGGAATGTAGCAGAGTTAAGCTTGGTGGCGCTTCTCGCGGGAGGCCATGTATTGCTGGAGGATGTTCCGGGTGTCGGAAAAACAATGATGGTGCGTGCGCTGGCAAAATCTGTGGGTGCATCATTTAAGCGCATCCAATTCACACCTGACTTGCTTCCTTCAGATGTGACAGGTGTATCCATCTATAATCCAAAGGAAATGGAATTTCAGTTCAGGCCTGGCCCGATCATGGGCAATATCATTTTAGCAGACGAAATTAATAGAACCTCTCCAAAGACGCAATCTGCGCTTCTCGAGGGGATGGAAGAGAGCAGCGTCACAATTGATGGGGTTACACACCGCCTTGAAAAACCGTTCTTTGTTATGGCGACACAGAATCCGATTGAGTATGAAGGAACATATCCGCTGCCGGAAGCACAGCTGGATCGTTTTTTATTAAAAATGAAGATGGGCTATCCCGATGTTTCGGAGGAAATGGAGGTCCTGAACCGGGCGCAGCGAATTCCGCCCATTGAAGAACTGGAGCCCGTTATTGATTTGGCAGAGCTTCGTGAGCTCCAAAAAGAAATAAAAGAAGTCCATGTGGATGATACAATAAAACGCTATATTGTGGATATTGCCAATCGGACAAGAACACATAGCAGTGTGTATTTAGGGGCGAGTCCGCGTGGTTCGATTTCTTTAATGAAAGCGGCCCAGGCATACGCATTTATGTATGGACGCGATTATGTGCTTCCAGACGATATTCAGTATTTGGCGCCGGGTGTGTTTGTCCACCGGATTATTCTGAAGTCTGAGGCGAAATTTGAAGGTATTACAGCAGATGAAATTGTGGAACGTGTCATTGCCAGGGTTCCGGTCCCTGTTCAAAGGTTAGTGAAGTAATATGAACCAGGTGTTTAATACACTAAAAGGTATATGGAAACTAATCGTTTTATTCGTTCTTATTCTCCTCGCCTTTTCCTATGCCATGTTTCAGGGAGGATTTGTGAGCTGGTTTTTATTTTACAGCTTTCTTCCTTTTGCTTTATATGCGCTTGCTTTATCTTTTTATTCCCTAAAGGACTTTCAAGTGGAAAGAATATTGCCTAAAACAGAATTCAATGCAGGAGAAAATGCTGTCATCACATTGAAAATAAGGAGGAAAGCTGCTTTTCCTTTATTATATCTGGTTGTGGGGGATGGGATGAGTGAGCAGCTCCTTTTTTCGAAGCATGGAAAAAAGCCGAAGCGGTTTTTGTTTCCAGGATTCCAAAAGGAAATGTCCCTGCAATATCAAATAGACCGTTTGCCAAGGGGGGAGCATTTCTTTACCTCCATTCGCATTAAAACTGGGGATGCGCTTGGGTTAATTGAAAAGGAAAGACAAGTTCCTGCAGAAAATAGAATGATTGTTTATCCGGCATATGAGGAGATCATCTATAAGCCTTTAGCACATCATTATGACCAGGGAATGACCGCCTCAAAAGAGCGGGTGCAAAGGGATACCTCCATGGCGATCGGCATAAGAGAGTATCAGCCGGGAGATCGGTTTTCCTGGATTAACTGGAAAGCCACCGCAAAGCGAAATGATATTATGACAAAAGAATTTGAACAAAGGCAGTCACATGATGTGTATATTCTCATGGATTGTGCGCCGGATAGTCGATTTGAAGCCATTGTTTCTTTTACAGCATCCATTGTGAGAGCCATTCTTCGCAAGGGAGCCCAGGTTGGCTTTCTGTCTTCTGCAGCAGAACGGACTATTTTTCCGGTCAGGGGCGGGGAAGCACAGCAGCTGCAGCTATTTTATCATTTGGCCAAAATAAAGGATGATTCTACTGTAACGCTGGACCGTGTACTTGAAGCTGAAAGCTTTCTTTTGCAGCAAAACAGTCAGCTTATGCTCGTTACATCAAAATTATCAAAGGCACTGATTGAGAAGGCAGGATTTGTCGCTTCAAAAAATGGTTCTATTACGATCTTTTTAATAAAAGACATGAATGAATCCCCGCAGCAGGAGGAGATCGCACTAAAAGCCTCAGCCAACTCAAGGGGAGTCCGGGTTATCATGGTTCATAACGGTCAGTTTTCAGATGCATTTACGGGGGTGAGCAAAGGATGACATCTCATAAGATCCAAAAAGATCCTGCCGCCTTCCTTCTCTATGTTTTGGGATTTTTACTATTATGGGAATGGCTGAGGCCGCTTGAACAGTTAACAGATACATCGAATATAGCAGTGTTTCTGATATTTTTGATGTTATCTCTGCTCATGTCTTTTTATGGTGTTTCCCCTTTATTAAGCGGCTTTATAAAAGTGCTTTATGTGGTTTATGTACTGCACTTTCTGTATTTTGAAGGTGCCTTCTTTCAAATATCCTGGATTTCGCCATTTTGGGAAGATCTGAAATATAATTTTAGCCTTATGGCTGATAGAGATTGGCCAAGCATAACCAACCTGTTCAGAAGTTTATTATTTTTTGTTCTGCTTGGGCTGATGACCTATTTAATTCAATACTGGCTAATAAACCGCAGGCAGATTTTTATCTTCTTTTTCATGACGCTGGTTTATATAACCGTTCTGGACACATTCACTCCATATGTGGCAGATGGGGCAATTGTCAGAACGGTAATTGCAGGCTTTGCTGTCATGGGGATTTTAACTTTTTATCGCCTTCTGGATAAGGAAGGAATTAAGAAAGAAGTCTCCCTATCCCGCAAATGGATGGTTCCGCTTGCCTTGCTGATTGCTGTGAGCGCAGGCTTGGGCTTTGCGGCGCCAAAGGCAGAACCAATGTGGCCGGATCCGGTGCCATTTATAAAATCTTACGGGCAAAATAGCGGAGGGGATGGACCAGGTATCCAGAAAATCGGGTATGGTGAAGATGATTCCCGCCTTGGCGGCCCTTTTATTGGGGACAACGGGGTAGTTTTTAGAGCCGAAGTGGAATCACGCCACTATTGGAAGGTGGAGACAAAGGATACATACACTGGAAAAGGGTGGGTTACCTCTCAGCCGGAAGAAGAATTCCTTCCATTTGGAATGGGTGAGGATATTCCTGTCTCATCGTTTATCGAAAATGATGCAATTGAGACAACTGAAGAAACCAGCTCTGTCTATACTTTTATGAATTACCCGCACCTTGTTTATCCATTAGGAGTAAAAAGTATTGATGCTCCGCCTTTTATTACGTATGAACTCGAAACGGCAACTGAAAAAATCCGCACTCTCGATGAGGGACGCCCTGTTGCGTTAGATCAATACAAACTGGGGTTCAAAGTACCGAAATACAGTGTCACCGCCCTAAAGTCGGCAGAAAATAACGCAGGGGCACTGCCTGATGAATTTTTGGCAAGATATACACAGCTGCCTGATGAATTGCCAAATAGAGTCAGGGAATTGGCGCTTGAAATCACCCAGGATAAAACTGATTGGTTTGAAAAGGCCAGAGAGCTGGAAAGGTATTTCCGCATAGCGGAATATAATTATGACCAGCAGGACGTGGCTGTACCGGATGAAGATGAGGATTATGTTGATCAATTCCTATTTGATACAAAACAGGGCTACTGCGATAATTTCTCCTCTTCAATGGCGGTCATGGCTAGGGCGATTGGATTGCCTGCCAGATGGGTCAAGGGCTATACAGAGGGTGAATTCCAACAGTCTATTGGTTCGGGACTTCGTTTGTTTGAAGTGACAAATAATAATGCCCATTCCTGGGTTGAAATTTATTTTCCTGAAATCGGCTGGGTTCCATTTGAACCTACCCAGGGCTTTAGCAATAACGTTCAATTTAATTTTGATAATGCCGGCCAAAGTACGAGCCAGGCTGAAACAGAAGAGCCGAAAGAGACGAAAACACCTGTTAAGCCAGAAAAGCCTGAAGAAAAAGTGACGAATGAAACCTCATTCTCCGTAAAAGAGGTTTGGGAGTCAGTGAAGGATTTCTTAGCTGACAACTGGAAAGCGATTGGAATAGCGATTTTGAGTGTGGCAGTACTGATCATTATATTTTACCAAAAGCGCGGAAAATGGCTTCCGCATTATTTCATCTGGAGATTTAAACAGACGAAAAAGGACGAACATTTCCCTAAAGCGTACTTGATTCTGTTAAAGGAATTAGAACGTTACGGTTTAAAGAGGAAAAACGGCCAAACCTTGAGAGAGTATGCCAAATATGTGGACAGTTTCTTTTCTACAAAGGAAATGAGCCGATTAACAGCACGCTATGAGGAGCTTGTTTATCGGGGAATCTTGAAAGAAGGAAGCTGGACTGAGACGAAGGAATTGTGGGAAAATTTAATTAAAAAGACAATAGCTTGACCGGAAATTAAGCGTGTTGTTACAATAGGCAAATAAGACAGCGGCCAAAAAGCCAGCACATTGTTCGGTTTTTGCCGTTTAAACAACTAAATGATGCAACCTTCATATATCCTCGATAATATGGTTCGAAAGTCTCTACCGGATCGCCGTAAATGATCTGACTATGAAGGCAGAATATACTTTTTGCTATATGTAAAAACCGGAATTCTGCCTTCACTTTTTTTGTGGGGGGAGTTCCGGTTTTTTTGTCTAGCTCCAGGCGCTATCGGCTCGAGGTCATAAGCAAATTGCTTCTGAAGGAATAAAACGCCTCTGTGATTGCTTTTCTTATACTTGTCACCGATAGGCGGACGCCTTGCGCTTTTCTAGTTTATATGTTGGATTGCAAATAATTTAATTTTCACTAGATATTTTATTTACATGAGAGAAGACTAAAGGCAATATCACAAATTTAATGAGGTGAACAGCGTGACGGGGAAAACAGAACTTCAAAATCAAGAGATGATCGTAGTGCTGGATTTCGGAAGCCAGTACAATCAGTTAATCACACGCAGAATTCGTGAATTTGGCGTTTACAGTGAGTTGCATCCGCATACGATTACAGCTGCAGAAATTAAAGAGATGAATCCAAAGGGGATTATTTTTTCAGGCGGCCCCAACAGCGTGTATGGGGAAAATGCTTTCCGCTGTGATGAAGAGATTTTTGAACTGGGCTTGCCGATTTTCGGCATTTGCTATGGCATGCAATTAATGACGATGCATTTTGATGGGAAAGTGGAGCCTGCGAAGCATCGTGAATACGGGAAGGCAGTGCTCAAGGTAGAAAATGAATCAAAATTATTTGCAGACCTGCCTAGGGAACAGACTGTTTGGATGAGCCATGGGGACCTTGTAGTGGAAGCTCCTGCAGGATTTACTGTTGACGGAACAAACCCTTCTTGCCCGATTGCTGCAATGAGTAATGAAGAGCGTGGATTATACGCTGTACAATTCCATCCGGAAGTACGTCACTCCGTTCATGGAAATGATATGCTGAAAAACTTTGTATTTGGTGTTTGCGGTTGTACAGGCGATTGGTCCATGGAGAATTTTATTGAAATTGAAATGGAGAAAATCCGTCAGGAAGTCGGCGATAAAAAAGTTCTATGCGCTTTAAGCGGCGGTGTTGATTCCTCTGTTGTGGCTGTCCTCATCCATAAGGCAATTGGTGATCAGCTGACATGTATCTTTGTAGATCATGGTTTGTTGAGGAAAGATGAAGCGGAAGGCGTCATGAAGACTTTTGCTGATGGTTTTAATATGAATGTCATTAAAGTGGATGCTCAGGAGCGTTTCTTAAATAAGCTTAAAGGTGTCAGTGACCCGGAACAAAAGCGAAAAATTATTGGCAACGAATTTATCTATGTATTTGATGATGAGGCTGCTAAGCTTGAAGGCATTGACTTTCTTGCCCAGGGTACGCTTTATACAGACATTATCGAAAGCGGTACAGCTACTGCGCAAACGATCAAATCGCATCACAATGTAGGCGGCCTCCCTGAGGATATGCAGTTCAAACTGATCGAACCGCTTAACACTTTATTTAAAGACGAAGTTCGTGCGCTTGGAACAGAGCTTGGAATTCCAGATGAAATCGTATGGAGACAGCCATTCCCTGGTCCTGGTTTAGGTATCCGTGTACTCGGGGAAATTTCTGAGGATAAGCTTGAAATTGTACGGGAGTCTGACGCAATCTTACGCGAAGAAATCCAAAAAGCTGGGTTAGACCGTGATGTTTGGCAATATTTCACTGTTCTGCCTGATATCCGCAGTGTGGGAGTAATGGGAGATGCCCGGACATACGATTACACAATCGGAATCCGTGCAGTAACATCCATTGATGGAATGACATCTGACTGGGCAAGAATCCCTTGGGATGTGCTTGAAGTCATTTCTACCAGAATTGTCAATGAAGTATCGCATATAAACCGAGTTGTTTACGATATTACAAGCAAGCCGCCTGCAACAATTGAGTGGGAATAAAATACGAACGATAAGAAAAAACGAACATAAAATGTTCGTTTTTTCTGTTGACTAGGACTTTTTGAGGTGTTAAGATAAAGATGAATTAAATATGTCGTATTACGTCGTATAATCTTGGGAATATGGCCCAAAAGTTTCTACCGAGCTGCCGTAAATAGCTTGACTACGAGGTAAGTGGTACTTATAGGGATCTGTTTTTGCTATAATACTTTTTCCTGTTTATCCCTATTTGTTCACGAACCCTGTTGTCAACGCTTCGGTAACTCCCGGAGCGTTTTTATTTGGTCAATTTGGCTACCATATAAACAGACATTTTTAGGGGGAAGAAAAATGAAAAAGTACTTCCAGTTTGAAGAACTTGGAACAAACTATCGCCGTGAATTTATCGGCGGCCTTACAACGTTTTTAGCAATGGCATATATACTGGTTGTTAATCCGATTACCTTATCGTTAATGGATATCCCAGATCTGCCAGAAGCCATGAGAATGGATTATGGTGCCGTATTCGTTGCCACTGCTGTTGCAGCAGCCATTGGTTCTTTATTGATGGGGGTAATAGCAAAATACCCAATAGCGCTGGCGCCGGGAATGGGCTTGAATGCGTTCTTTGCCTATACAGTTGTATTAACTATGGGGATCCCTTGGCAGCATGCTTTAGGCGGAGTATTGATTTCTGGAGTTATCTTCATCTTATTAACGCTTACAGGATTGCGCGAAAAAATTATTAATTCAATACCAGCGGAATTGAAGTATGCAGTTAGTGCAGGTATAGGCTTATTTATAACATTTGTTGGTGCTCAAAGTGCTGGGCTGATTGTTAATAATGATGCAGTCCTTGTTGGATTAGGAGATTTTACTGATGGGAATGTACTGCTGGCTATCTTTGGTATAGCAGTAACAGTCGTTTTAATGACAAAAGGAATTAACGGCGGAATTTTTATCGGTATGGTCATCACAACGATTGTGGGAATGATTGCAGGGTTGATTGATGTTCCTGGCAAGATTGTGGATTCCGTTCCAAGTGTGGCTCCTACTTTTGGAGCGGCTTTCGAAGCTTATGGAGATCCTTCCTTCTTTTCAACAAGCATGCTGGTGGTAGTATTAACATTTTTATTTGTTGATTTCTTTGATACAGCGGGAACCTTAGTAGGAGTAGCAAACCAGGCTGGCTTAATGAAAGACAACAAATTGCCGCGGGCAGGAAAGGCTTTATTCGCGGATTCTGCTGCAACTGTAGTGGGAGCTATCTTTGGAACATCTACAACAACATCTTTTATTGAGTCATCATCAGGTGTTGCGGCAGGTGCAAGAACAGGGTTTGCTTCGGTTGTAACAGCAGGACTTTTCCTGTTATCACTATTCTTCTTTCCACTTTTGGAAGTCATCACTTCAGCTGTTACAGCTCCGGCATTAATTATCGTGGGTGTACTGATGGTCGCTTCATTAGGGAATATCGATTGGAACAAATTTGAAGTTGCAGTCCCTGCTTTTCTAACAATTATTGTGATGCCATTGTCTTACAGCATTGCTACCGGCATTGCGGTCGGATTCATTTTCTATCCGATTACGATGATTGTAAAAGGACGGACCAAAGAAATCCATCCGGTTATGTATGTTTTGTTCGTCATCTTTATCCTGTATTTTATTTTCTTAAAATAATAATTTGATTTGGAGATCCGCTCTTAAAGTGCGGGTCTTTTTTTAATTAGCCAAATAAATCATTTAATCCGTTGACTTCCCGGACGGGCTTTAATACCATGAGAGTACATTTGTTTAATGGGCGGGGAGAAAAAATGGGAGAGTATAAGGTAAAAAAGGTACTTAATAATAATGTCTTAATCGGCAGCCATGAATCGTTCGGCGAAGTCGTCCTCATTGGGAAGGGAATCGGCTTTAACCAGAAACCTGGGCAGCAAATTGATTCTGCTCTAGTAGAAAAGCTCTTCGTGCTCAAAAATGAAAAAGAGCAGGAAAATTACATTAAACTGATGCCGTTTGTTGACAATGAATTGCTCGAGGTAATCATCTCCTCTATTGAATTGATTAAACAACGGTCAAGCTCAGTGCTTAATGAACATATCCATGTTGCATTAACAGACCACCTGATGTTCGCCATAACCCGCTTGAAAAAGGGTATGGAAATGAAAAACCCTTTTCTTATTGAAACAAAAGCCTTATATCCCTTTGAATACGAGGTTGCTCAGGAGGTTGTAGGCCTCATTGGACAGCGAACAGGCATCTATTTGCCTGAAGGAGAGGTAGGCTTTATTGCTCTTCATGTCCATAGCGCTGTTATGAATCGCAATCTATCTGAGGTTAATCAGCATTCCCAGCTTGTAACCCATCTAGTCAATATGATTGAGGATCAGTTAGATATAAAAATTAATAAAGACAGCATAGATTATATGAGGCTTGTCCGGCATATTCGTTTTACTATTGAACGTGTTAACAAAGGTGAGCAGGTAGAAGAACCAGAAAAAATAACTTCCCTCTTGAAAGAGGAATACCCGGTATGCTACAATCTCTCATGGAAGCTCATTAAGGTAATGCAGCAAACATTAAAAAAACCAGTTTATAATGCGGAAGCTGTCTACTTGACCATGCATCTGCAGAGACTTCAAAAGAAAATAAATTAGTCATTATTTTATCTAGTCTAGCTACAGGCGCCAACGGCCCGAGGTCATAAGCCAATTGGTCAAGAAGGTAAAAATCAACCTTCATGCCCGCTTGTCTTATGCTTGTCGCCGTTAAGCGGGCGCCTTAAGCTTTTCGTCTTTACGTGTTACTGATTCGATCAGGCATGAGTGAAGAAAGGTAATTGAATTTAGGCAAATAGGGTAAGATACCCTTGTAAACGCCTAAGTTCTATCCTTTTTTTCTCATGCCTTTTTTATTTGTTTTTAATGCTTGCGGCAATGAAATGAAAACGCTTAATGAGTAAAAATATTAGGGGGTTAACTTATGTTTAAAAAAGTATTTGGCGTCCTGCAAAAAGTCGGGAAAGCTTTAATGCTTCCGGTGGCGCTATTGCCAGCAGCGGGAATCTTGCTTGCTCTAGGTGCAGCATTGCAAAACCCGGCGCTGCTTGAACTGGCACCTTTCCTGGATAACAGCGGGGTTTCGATCGTTGCTCAGGTCATGCAAAAAGCAGGGGATATCGTCTTTGCAAACTTGCCTGTGCTATTCGCAGTCGGTGTAGCTGTTGGATTGGCTGGCGGTGAAGGGGTAGCGGCTCTGGCTGCCATCATCGGATATTTAATTATGAATGTCACAATGGGTACAGCAGCAGGGATTACTGCAGAGGATGTAAATGGACTTAACTATGCGAATATCCTAGGGATTCCAACTCTGCAAACGGGTGTATTCGGCGGTATCATCGTCGGTATAATTGCGGCTGCTCTTTATAACAAGTTTTATGAGATTGAACTGCCATCTTATTTAGGGTTCTTTGCCGGTAAGCGTTTCGTTCCGATTATCACAGCTGCAACGGCAGTGGTCTTAGGATTGCTTATGCTTATAATCTGGCCGCCGATTCAGGCTGGATTAAATGCTTTTTCGCAAAACATGGTTCATGCAAACTTAACACTATCAGCGTTTATCTTTGGTTTAATTGAGCGTTCTTTGATTCCTTTTGGATTGCACCATATTTTCTATTCTCCATTCTGGTATGAATTTGGCCAGTATGTAACGAATGCGGGTGAAACTGTCCGCGGTGACCAGCGTATCTTCATGGCGCAGATCAGCGATAATGTTCAAGAGTTGACAGCCGGTACCTTCATGACTGGTAAGTTCCCGTTCATGATGTTCGGTCTGCCAGCAGCTGCATTGGCGATATATCACGAAGCACGCCCTGAAAAGAAAGTTGTAGTTGGCGGACTTATGGCTTCTGCTGCATTGACTTCATTCTTAACGGGTATTACTGAACCGCTTGAATTCTCATTCTTATTCGTAGCGCCTGTACTATTTGCCGTACACGCAGTGTTTGCAGGTCTTTCTTTTATGACCATGCATTTATTGGATGTTAAAATTGGTATGACATTCTCGGGTGGTTTAATCGACTATATTTTATTCGGCTTAATCAACCCTCAAACAAATGCTTGGATCGTTATTCCGGTTGGATTAGTATTTGCGGTTATTTATTATTTCGGTTTCCGATTTGCCATTCGCAAATTCAACCTGAAGACTCCAGGCCGTGAAGAGGTAGAAGATGAAGAAGAGGTTGCTTCCGGCAAAGGCGGAGACCTTCCGTATGAAGTACTTGAAGCAATGGGCGGACAAGAAAACATTTCTCACTTAGACGCTTGTATCACTCGCCTTCGTGTATCAGTAAATGATATTAACAATGTAGATAAAGATCGTCTGAAGAAATTGGGCGCTTCTGGTGTATTGGAAGTGGGAAATAACATACAGGCTATCTTTGGACCGAGGTCTGAAACTATTAAAGGACAAATGAAAGATATTATGAGCGGCAAAAGACCGCGAGTTGTTGAGAAGGCTCCGGAAGGCGGAGTTGAACAGCAAATTGAAGAAGTAAATCCTGAAGCGCTCCAAACTGAGCACAAGGAAGACCTTTTCATTGCTCCAATCAAGGGTGAAATCAAACCTATTACAGAAGTTCCTGACGCGGTATTCTCAGGAAAAATGATGGGTGATGGATTTGCAATTGTGCCAACAGAAGGAACTGTAGTATCACCTGTAGATGGGAAAATCGTTAATATGTTCCCGACTAAGCATGCAATTGGCATTCTTTCAGATTCTGGCCGCGAGATCCTTATCCATGTGGGTATTGATACTGTTAATCTAAAAGGCCAAGGCTTTGAAACGCTAGTAGCTGAGAACGATCGTGTAGAAGCAGGTCAGCCATTATTAAAAGTAGATCTAGATTACATCGAGAAAAACGCTACTTCTAAAATCACGCCAATCGTATTCACAAACCTTGAGCAGGGTGAAGCAGTAACGATTAATAAACCAGGAGCTGTAAGCCTGAAGGATAAAGACATTATTACCATCTCCAAGCAGTAATATATAATATAGAAGAAACCAGTCATTTTTTTGTGACTGGTTTTTTCTATAAAAAGAAAGTGTAATATACATGGTTAAAATAACCAATTAATTTTTATGGATATTATGTTGACCATCTGGGTATATGGGTGTTAATATATATAAACAGTCGCTGACAGGTTAGCACCGATTTAAATAACATTGAAAAAGTTGTTGACGTCGCGGTTGAGAAATGATATATTAATAAAGTCGCTTTTGAGCGATGATTGATCTTTGAAAACTGAACGAACAAAAACGTCAACGTTAATTCTTTAGTCTTTTTTGAAAAGACAACAGCGGATCGTCGATTAAGAACGCCACGTCCTGTGGCAACA